>JAQXSU010000113.1 GCA_029219125.1 Bacillota bacterium | reverse complement strand
GTATCAACTGCCTGCGGCTGATTTCTTCCGGGGCGATGATCATTATGGCTGCGCCGGATAAGAAGGAGGACATGTTGCAGAAGCTGGCAGAAGCCGGTGTGCCGGCATGTGAAATCGGCAGGATCCGGCCGGCTTCCGAAGGCCTGACTCTGCGGCATGCCGACGGAAGCAGTGAAACCATCGATCCGCCGGGCCCGGACGAGCTGTATAAAGTGGTGAAGTAAGTTTACCGGTAGATCATGATCAGTGCCAGGATCAGAAGATGCACAGGGTAGAAAGCATAGAAGACGTACTGGAGGACTTTGCTGCTTCTGCCCTTTTTTCCATTGTAAAGCCAGATTGGAATCAGGGCCAGAACGGCGAAGCCCTGGGTCGTAAAATCATATGTAAAAGAGCCCAGAGTTATAGGGATGGTCATTCCCTTGAACACGATGATGTTCAGAAATACCATGGCAGCAAACTGAGCCAGACGTGCGAACGGAAAGTCCCGGAGCAGATAAAAGAGAATAACGGTCAGAACACCCATGGCGCTGTAATCCACGAAGCACACCACCGAAAGCAGCAGGCAGCCGGCTACGATGAAGAGGGCCTTGAGGACGGATTTTGCACAGAGATTCTGCCGTGCGGTATCCAGAGCACGGATGGACAGAAGTCCCAGAAGCAGCGTGAACATGACGTTCTGATGGAATGGATAGATCATGCCGCTGCTGTACAGCAGATTGAACGGGATTTCGGAAATGAGTCCGAAAACGAAAAGCCGCAGGGCGTATTTCCGAAAATCGGATGTATGAAAATAGCCTTCTGAAATCTGAAAGGCGAAGATAGGAAACGCCAGGCGTCCCAGATAGGTCATCCAGTTGTTTCCCGGGATCAGGCTGGCCCACAGATGATCCAGCAGCATAAAAAAGCAGGCCAGGGCCCGCAGCATGTTTGAAGTCATTGAAATACCCCCTGTCATAGAATCGTATCCAGTATAGCACAGGAAACCGGAACGGTGCAAGCCAGAAAGCAGAAAAACTGTAAATGTGTAAAATCCATTGAATCTTCTGAATTTTCAGTGTATAATGTCAAAAGGGTACATGTTATAGGATATGTATCAGAATACGTAAAAGGAGACTTTTTTGTTATGGGTAAAGGAAATACTGTAAAATTCTCCACACGATGGGGATTTATTCTCGCTGCCGTTGGATCGGCTGTAGGCATGGCCAATGTATGGGGCTTTCCGGCGAAGATGGGTGCAAACGGCGGAAGTGCCTTCCTGGTGGCATATCTGATTTTCGTCGCACTGTTCAGTGCGGTGGGCCTTGCTGCCGAATATGCGGTGGGACGCCGGGCCAGAACCGGAACCCTGGGGGCGTATCGGGCAGCCTGGGAAACCCGCAGCCGGAGCCTTGGAACTGCAGGCGGACTGGTTGGCTGGCTTCCGCTGGCCGGGTCCATGTGTATCGCCATCGGCTACGCAGTGATCATCGCTTATGTACTGAAAGCTTTCTGGAATTCCATTACGGGCAACCTGATGGAAGTGAACACGGAAACATGGTTTGGCACATTCTCCACCACGGAGTACTCTGTGGTGCCGTTTCACATCATCATTGTGGTGGGAACACTGCTGACCCTGTTTCTGGGTGCGAAGAGTATCGAAAAAACCAATAAGATTATGATGCCGGTCTTCTTCATCATTTTCGTTGTGCTGGCAATCCGGGTGTCCATGCTGCCGGGGGCAGCGGAAGGGTATCGCTTCATGTTCACACCGGACTGGGAGGCACTGAAAAATCCGATGGTCTGGGTATGGGCTATGGGTCAGGCTTTCTTCTCTCTGTCTGTCACCGGAAGCGGCATGATCGTGTACGGCGCTTATCTGGAAGACAGTGAGGATGTGGTTTATGTGGCGGTACGGACTGCAATCTGTGATACTATCGCCGCAATGGTAGCCGCTTTGGTCATTATTCCTGCCTGCTTCGCTTATGGGCTGGATGTGGGTGCAGGCCCGTCTCTGCTGTTTGTCACCCTGCCAAGAATCCTGCAGGATATCCCGTTCGGTCAGGCTTTTGCGGTGATCCTGTACACGGCTATGATTTTCGCCGGCGTCAGCTCTTTACAAAATATGTTCGAAGCGGTGGGTGAATCCCTGCTGCACCGTTTCCCGAAGCTGAGCCGGAATCTGGTGCTGGCGCTTCTGGGTGTAATCTGTCTGGGCTTCGGTCTGCAGATGGAACCGATTTTCAACTGGGGACCTTGGATGGATATCGTGTCGATCTATATCATTCCGCTGGGAGCAACCATCGGTGCAATTTCCTGGTTCTGGATCATGAAGAAGGACGATCTGCTGGATGAGATCAATAAAAACGCATCCAGAATTCACGGCAGTCTGTGGTACAGCGCAGGGAAGTTCCTGTATGTGCCATGTGCAGCGATTCTGTGCTGCGTCGCACTGTTTATGAAGGTGGCGTTCTGATTTTTCTTGACCTGCCGCTTCAAAAATGGTATAGTAGATAAAGTGAAATATTGCCCTTAAAAAGCTTCGTCTGGCATGGTTTGGGTCCTGCGCAATGGGATGCCGTGAACCTTGTCAGGTCCGGAAGGAAGCAGCAATAAGCGGAAGTTCTTATGTGCCGCAGACTAGCCTTCTCCAACGCCTGCGAAGCTTTTTAAGGGCAATCGCTTTATTTTGAGCAAATCCGTGCCTCGAGTTGCGCCCTCGGGTGCATGCGCAGAGAAGGAGAATCCATGTATACAGCACTTTACCGTGCCCAGCGGCCTGAAGTATTCAGCGAGATCCTCGGGCAGGAGCATATCGTAAAAATCCTGAAATATCAGATTGCTACAGATACGGTCAGCCATGCCTATCTGTTTTGCGGTACCCGGGGAACGGGAAAAACCACCACAGCCCGTATTCTGGCCAAGGCGGTCAACTGCCTGGGAACGTCGGGTGACGGGATGTTCGAAGAGGGTGACGAAAGGCCGTGCGGCCATTGTGCCAACTGCGAGGCTATCAAAAACGGCACGTTTATGGATGTCATCGAGATCGATGCGGCATCCAACAACGGCGTGGACAGCATCCGGGAACTGCGGGAAAGTGTCAAGTATCCGCCGGCGGTGGGTAAGAAAAAAGTCTATATCATCGACGAAGTGCATATGCTTTCTACAGGTGCATTCAATGCCTTGCTGAAGACGCTGGAGGAACCGCCGGAGAATGTCATGTTCATTCTGGCTACAACAGAGCCGCAGAAGCTGCCGGCTACCATTCTTTCCAGATGTATGCGTCTGGACTTCAAGAGGGTGCCGCTGCAGACGCTGGCGGATGGCATGCGAAGAATCTGTGGGGAGAAAGGCATCGAGATCACCGACGGAGCAGTGCGGCTGCTGGCAAACAGTGCAGACGGTTCTGTCCGGGATGGCCTCAGCATTCTGGATCAGGTCATTGCCGCAGGTGATAAACAGATCGACCGGGAAAAGGTGCTGGAATACATCGGAACAGCAGGGGAAGATTTCTTTATCGAGCTGACAGATCTGGTGGCAGTGCATAATGTGGCAGAGGCGCTGGTTCTGCTGGACCGGGCACTGGCCGACGGGAAGGATGTCAAGCAGCTGATGAAGGACTGGACAGCCCATTACCGCAGCCTTCTCATCACGAAATTTATCAAAAATCCGGAGGACATGCTGAACATGTCCACAGAGAATATAGACAGAATCCGGCAGCAGAGCCGGCAGATTTCCTTGGAGGAGATCAATGACGCCATACTTCGGCTTTCAAAGACGATTCAGGATGCCAGATGGTCCACCCAACCGCGGATCCTTCTGGAACTGGCCATCGTAGCTATTGCGACCAACCTGATCGATGAGGAAAAGCTGGCACAGAGGACTGCGTCAGTTCCCGCACCAGTTGCAGCGCCAGCGGCAGTTCCGGCGGCACCGGGGAGACAGACATTTACGGCAATGCCGACGCAGGAGGCTGCGCACTTCGGAGAGCTGGCGCAGGCGGCAGCAGTTTCACCGTCGGCAGAGCAGAGTGAGGAAAGCCGGACGACAGTTACCCCTTCGTCGGACATGGCTGCAGCGATTCCGGATCAGGCTCCGACCATGAGTCGGGCGCAGATGGATGATTTGTGGCACCAGATCTTTGAAGAGGGAGAGGGCAGTGCCAGCAGCTTTAATCTGATTCGCAGCGGCACCACGCTGGGTAATGTGGGAGAAAGCCAGTTTACCGTTCTGGCGAAAACAGGATTCGCACAGCGGTATGCAGAAAAAATGCGGCCGGAACTGGAGCATCTGATGGAGCGGCACCTGGGACGACACCTGAAGATGGTCTGCCGCAGAGAATCAGAAGAACAGAAACAAGAAGCAGATTCTCAGCTTGAAAACCTGGCGAAGATGGCCAGTGAAACGCTGGGGATCCATGTGGAAATCGAATAAATTATCAAATTATAGAAATACGGAGGAATGAACAATGGGAAAAGGAATGAGAGCAGGTAAGAAACCATCCATGGGCGGCGGCAGCATGCAGAAACAGCTGCAGCAGATGCAGGCAATGCAGAGAAAGATGGAAGCCCTGCAGGCAGAAATTGAAGAAAAAGAAATGACAACCACTGCAGGCGGCGGTGCAGTGACTGTAACGGTCAATGGAAAGAAGGAAATCACCAGTCTGCAGCTGAAGCCGGAGATTGTTGATCCGGAAGACATCGAAATGCTGCAGGATCTGATCATGGTTGCTGTCAATGAGGGAATCCGCCAGATTGAAGAAATGTCCAATGCGGAGATGAGCAAACTCACCGGCGGACTGGGAATCCCGGGACTGTAAGATATGAGACAGTATGCCAAACCACTGGAAATCCTGATCAATGAATTGTCCAAGCTGCCGGGGATCGGCGGTAAGACGGCGCAGCGCCTTGCCTTTCACATACTGTCATTAGACGATAAGGAGGCAGAGCAGCTGGCGGACTCTATTCTGCGTGCAAAGCGTGAGATGCGGTACTGTTCCGTCTGCGGCAACCTGACAGACACCGATCCATGCAGAATCTGCAGTGATCCTGCCCGCAGACAGGATGTAATCTGCGTGGTGGAAAGCCCACGTGATGTGGCAGCCATGGAACGAATCCGGGAATATAACGGGCTGTACCATGTACTCCACGGGGTGATTTCCCCCATGGAGGGAATCGGTCCGGAGGACATCAACCTGAAATCTCTGATCGGACGGCTGCAGGCCAGCGATGTGAAAGAGCTGATCGTCGCCACCAACCCCAACATTGAGGGGGAAGCCACAGCCATGTACATCGCCCGCCTGATCAAACCGGCCGGGATCAAAGTGAGCCGGATCGCCCATGGAATTCCTGTGGGCGGAGATTTGGAGTATGCGGATGAAGTGACCCTTCTGAAGTCTCTGGAGGGGCGGAGACAGCTTTAGAGGGAGAGCTGCTTCTCTTTTGCCAGCTTCAGCAGATAGGAATATCTGGTGCGGGCGGCTAAAAGATTGTAGGAAGCGTAGTCGATGGCATCATTGTCTGTCAGTTCATTGAACAGGTTAGCGGCCTCATTGAGTTCAAGTCTGGCAGACTGAAGGGATTTCAGCAGAAATTCGTTTTCCGAGTAGGGTTTTCTGTTTCCTTTCATGAAATATCACACCTTTCGCAATCAATTTATTCTATTTTATTCCAAAACGTCATAGTTTATACAAAGTGAGGGGGCAGAATATGTTAGGACTGGAATTGAGCGTTTTTTTAACGTATGCGGGGGCATTGCTGCTGATTTTGCTTCTGGGCAAAATCTTTCTCTGGCCGCTGAAACTGGTGGGCAAACTGCTGATCAGCAGCCTGGTGGGCGGCGTTCTGATTCTGGTGGTCAATCTGATCGCAGGAATTTTCGGGCTGCTGCTGATACCACTGAACATCATTACCGCAGTGGTGGTAGGCGTTCTGGGCATTCCGGGCGTTATCTTGCTGCTGATCCTGTTTCTGTTCTGATCGGGAAGGCAGACTACATCCTGAAATACAAAATGAAAACATGTATTCAACAATGCCAACACCTTTTTTTCACAAAAGGTGTTTTTCTTATGGTATACTATAGAGGACAGAAGCAGATTCAACTATATGAATTTTAATAAATGAGGTAGAACAATATGGCGATTGAAAAAGTGAGAGCATTCTTCCGTGAACTGGGCATGGAAGATCGAATTCAGGAATTTGATGTATCCAGTGCAACTGTGGAGCTTGCAGCACAGGCTGTCGGCGTGGAAGGCGCCAGGATCTGCAAAACCCTGTCCTTTAAAGACGGAGAAGATGGCTGCATTCTGATCCAGACGGCAGGAGATACGAAAATTGACAATCGGAAGTTCAAAGACACTTTCGGCCAGAAAGCGAAAATGCTGACTGCGGAAGAAGTGGTGGAATTTACGGGCCATGCCATCGGCGGCGTGTGCGCCTTTGCCATCGAAAATCCCCGGGTGCGTGTATTTTGCGACGAATCCATGAAGCGATTCGAAACCGTGTTTCCGGCGTGCGGCAGTTCAAACAGTGCCATCGAGCTGACCTGCGATGAAATCTTCCGCATCTCAGAGGCTGAGAAATGGATTGACGTGTGCAAAATCCCGGAAATGATTAAGCCGGAGGGAGAGAAATAAATGGAACAGCGAATGATCGACGTGAAAAAAGACTTGAAGACGTTGGCAATCCTGACGCTGGGGGCGGCAATCTACGCCTTTAACCTGCGAAGCTTTGTCAATACAGGCGGGCTGTTTCCGGGCGGATTCGCAGGCATCACTCTGCTGATCCAGCGGATCGGAAGCCGGTTTTTCCATGTGGCGATTCCGTACTCTCTGGTCTATCTGCCGCTGAACATTGTGCCGGCATATATCGGGTTCCGGTTTATCGGCAAGCGGTTTACCATCTTTTCGTTCTATGTGGTGTTACTGTCCAGCTTCCTGACAGATTTACTTCCGGATATCACCATTACATATGATACCTTACTGATCAGCATTTTCGGCGGTATTCTCAACGGTGTGTCCATCAGCGTCAGCCTGCTGGCCGGAGCCAGCGGCGGCGGAACAGACTTTATTTCTATCTATTTTTCGGAGAAAAAGGGAATCGATACCTGGAACTATATTTTTCTCGCCAATGTCTGCATTCTGACGCTGGCAGGGGTGCTCTTCGGTTTTGATGCGGCACTGTATTCGATTATCTTCCAGTTCTGCAGCACCCAGGTGATTCAGATGCTGTATAAACGGTATCAGAAGGATACGCTGCTGATTATCACTTCCAAGCCGAGAGAAGTCTACGAGCAGATCCGGATCAGCACCCATCACGATGCGACCCTGATTGAAGGGGAAGGGTGTTTCGAAGAGGCACCGCGCCACATTCTGTACTCCGTGGTGGGCCGCGGAGAGGTGGACCGGCTGATGCAGGAGATACGGGCCATCGATGAAAAAGCATTTATCAATGTCATTCAGACAGAGCAGGTGAACGGACGCTTCTACCGGCAGCCGACCAGGTAGAGGGCAGTGTCAGAAAAATCAGGGCTCAGAACAGCGCTGCAATGCTGTACAGGCCGAAGAGCAGAGTGATCAGGACGATGATGAGTCCCAGGACTGTCAGGATAAAGCTGTGACGATAGTCACCCACGATGGACCTTTTGCGTCCCGCAATGAGAATGACGGACAGGGACACAGGCAGGATCAGACCGTTGACGGCACCTGCCAGAACCAGAAGCCTTGCCGCCCCACCGAAGACAGCCATGATTACGCTGGACAGCAGGATGAACAGAATCGTGACAGCGCGCGAGTGATTTTTCATGACAGGATGCAGCGTTTTCAGAAAAGAAACGGAGGTGTAAGCTGCACCGGTCACGGTGGACAGGCTGGCACAGAGAAGGATGACGGCAAAAAGACGAAAGCCCAGCTCTCCCAGAGCCTGCAGGAACACCTCCGCTGCAGGATTCGAAGACTGCATGACCGCTTCTCTGACTGCATTTCCTCCTGCCATGCAGACGCCGTAGGCAGCCAGAAAGAGAAGCAGGCGGATGACGCCGGTTACGCCGGAGCCGAGGAGAACACTTTTACGTATATCGGAAAGGTTGTCTCGTCCATAAATCCCTGCATCCAGCAGGCGGTGCGCACCGGAAAAAGAAATATAACCGCCGCAGGAACCGCCCAGTATCGTGATCATGGGAATCAGAAGCGAAACCGGCTCTTCCAGATGAAAAAAACCGGATGCCAGAAGATCCACAGGGGGACGGGTAGAAACAGCCACAACCAATGCGATGAGAACCATCACCGCACCGAGACATTTCGCCAGCAGGTCGATTCCGCCGCTGGCGTTTTTTGATGCCAGCAAAACGATGGCAAATGCGCCGCCCAGCACACAGCCGGCTGCTTCCGGAATATGAAAGAGCGCGTTCAATGCCAGGGCGATCCCGCCTACATTGCCGATATTAAATACCAGCCCGCCGAAAGCGACCAGAAGAGAGACCACCTGGCCCAGTCCGGGCAGCACTTCGTTTGCCAGCTCCGGTGCACGCTTTCCGGAAACGCCGATAATACTCCAGACATTCAGTTTCGTGATGATATCCATGATAATAACCAGAACCATGATGATGGCCAGCTGCCCCATATATGTGGCAGTGAAGGTGGCTGACTGCGTCAGAAATCCGGGTCCCACTGCCGAGGTAGACATCAGCAGGGCAGCCCCCAGCAAAACGGATTGTCTGGACTTCTTTTCTTCGATTTGGGTGTGTTTCTGCATTCCTGTTTTCGTCTTCTTTCTGTATATCGTACTGTCGTTAACTTCATTATACCTTCGCCTTGTCAAAAAAAACAACGATGCTTTTCTTTTTCCGAGAGTGTGCTATAATGAGATTTGTCTGAACGTATAACACAACTGGAAGTGGGGAAAAAGATGAAAAAGTATCTGAATCACATATTCATTGATGGTCTGGCGGGGATGGCGCACGGGTTATTTGCCACACTGATCGTGGGTACCATCATTCAGCAGATCGGAATGCTTGTGGGCGGCAGCATCGGAGATATGATTTATCTCATAGGGAAAATGGCGGCGTCAGTTACCGGGGCAGGAATCGGCGTTGGTGTAGCCTGTCGGTTTAAAGAAAATCCGCTGGTTGTGGTCTCAGCGGCCATCACCGGCATGATCGGAGCGTTTGCCGGCAAGCTTCTGGCCGGAACCGTACTGGTAGAGGGAACGATCATACTGGCGGGACCGGGTGAACCGCTGGGAGCCTTTCTTGCAGCATTCACAGGAATTGAGCTGGGTCATTTGGTATCGGGGAAGACGAAGGTGGATATCCTGGCGACGCCGCTGGTATCCATCACCGCAGGTGCTGCTGCAGGTCTGATTTTGGGGCCTCCGATTTCCGGATTCATGACAGCGCTTGGTGCAATGATCAACTGGGGAACGGAGCAGCAGCCATTTCTGATGGGTATCATTGTATCGGTTCTCATGGGCATGATCCTGACGCTGCCCATCAGTTCTGCAGCCCTGGGAATCATTCTGAACCTTTCGGGAATCGCAGCAGGTGCTGCGACGGTGGGATGCTGCTGCAATATGGTAGGATTTGCTGTGGCAAGCTACCGTGAAAACGGTGTTGGCGGGCTGCTGGCACAGGGAATCGGCACCTCTATGCTGCAGATGCCTAATATTGTGCGCAAACCTGTAATCTGGCTCCCTGCGATATTGTCAAGTGCGATTCTGGGACCGGTTTCCACTATGTTGCTGCATATGACCAATAACGCAACAGGTTCCGGCATGGGAACTGCCGGACTGGTGGGGCAGATTATGACCTGGCAGACCATGGCAGCTGCAGAGCCAACCGCTGTGGTTCTCCTTAAAATCCTGATGATACAAATATTTCTGCCGGCCGCTGTGACGCTGTTGATTTCAGAGTACATGCGAAAAAGAGGCTGGATCGCAGAAGGGGATATGAAGCTGGAGATGTAAAACTGCAGAGAAAAGTATGAATCAGCCGCGAAGCAATTCGCGGTTTTTTCGTGGAAAAAATCAGTCATTTCACCTCCTGATGCCTAAATTTTGAGCATCGAGGGGGAGAATGTCCATTGAATTCTGCCACACGGAAGGATAAAATGGATTCTTGAAAAGGAAAAGAGAAAAAGGGGTGATGAAATTGACCAAGCTTCGTGCAGCCAGGGACGGATATATGATGATTTCTGTCATATTCTATATCAGCGGGATTCTCTATATGGCTGTAAACCATGTTCCCACGCATACGGTCTGCATGTTCAGCGGTTGTCTTCTGATTGCCTACGGCATCGTGAAGATTCTGGGTTATCTGTCCGATGATCTTTACTGTCTGGCCTTTCAATATGATCTTGCCTGCGGTCTGCTGCTCATGGTGACGGGCTGCATCGTTATGATGGGAAGCCAGAGAATACAGCAGTATCTGGTTCCGGGTCTGGGCATGCTGATTCTGGTGGATGCGCTGTTAAAAATTCAGACGGCGAAAGATGCAAGGGCATTCGGACTGGAAACATGGTCATGGATACTGGCCGCTTCCATTGCTGCAGCGGTTTTCGGCGTGCTGATTATCGTCAGACCGTTTGAAACACCACAGATTATTCATGTGATTGGAGGTCTGGGGCTGATGCTGGAAGGATTTATGAATCATCTGACTGTTTTGCAGACGGTGAAAATAAATGAAAAAGAATAAGAATATATATTAACAGAAATATCAGGAGGGAATTTACAATGGACGTATCAACAACAATGAAAAAATTCGGGCTGGAACAGGCTTTTAAATATCTGTATAAGGATCCGGAAAAGAATCTGCTGAAACTGATGGACTGGGCGGATAAATTCGCAGGGGAGGAATTCGGACCCCAGAGAAAGATGGTAAGAGAAGCCATGACAAATCCGGACCATCCGTATTACAGCTATATCCGCCGGCTGATTCACGAAATTGATCCGCACGTAATGCAGACCACGGCAGTAAACTTTTTCATCAATGCGGCTTTGGACGGATGGAAAACCCAGGAAAAGTACAGAAAAGAGTACGGATGCAATATTCCGTGGGCCATTCTGCTGGATCCTACCAGCGCGTGCAATCTCCATTGCACTGGTTGCTGGGCGGCCGAGTATGGCAATAAACTGAATCTGACCTTCGAGGAGATTGATGACATCATTCGGCAGGGAAAAGAATTAGGGGTGTATTTCTACATATATACAGGCGGAGAGCCGCTGGTGAGAAAGGATGATCTGATCCGCCTCTGCGAGAAGCATTCGGACTGCGTATTCCTGAGCTTCACCAACGGAACGCTGATTGACGAAGCCTTTGCCGATGAAATGCTGCGGGTGGGAAACTTCGTTCCTGCCATCAGCCTGGAGGGATTCGAAGAAGCAACAGATGGCCGGAGGGGAAACGGCGTCTATGAGAAAGCAACGGCAGCTATGCGGATTTTGCGGGAAAAGAAGCTGTTCTACGGCATTTCAGCCTGCTACACCAGTGCAAACTTCGAATCCATCACGTCGGAGGAATTCTTTGATCATCTGATTGAGATGGGGGCTTACTTTATCTGGTATTTCCATTACATGCCGGTGGGCAACGACGCCTCGCCGGAGCTGCTGCCGACACCGGAGCAGCGGATTGAGACCTGCCGGAGAATTCGTAAATATCGTGCGGAGAAGCCGCTGTTTGCCATGGACTTCCAGAACGATGCGGAATATGTGGGCGGGTGTATCGCAGGAGGAAGAAGATACCTGCATATCAATGCCAACGGTGATATGGATCCGTGTGTATTCGTCCATTATTCGGATTCCAATATCCGCGAAAAAACGCTGCTGGAGGGACTCCGGTCGCCAATTATGATGGCATATCACGACGGTCAGCCGTTTAACGAAAACATGCTGCGTCCATGTCCGATGCTGGAGAATCCGGATAAGCTGCGGGCCATGGTGGTCTGCACGGAAGCCCATTCCACCGACCTGCAGTCGCCGGAAAGCGTGGAACACCTTTGCAGCAAGTGCGATCAGTATGCAGAGAACTGGAAACCTGCCGCTGAGAAACTCTGGAATGAAAAAGCCCGGGCATAAAAGCCCGGGTCACTCGGAATCCGCCTGGCGGAAAGATTCGGCGGCGTTGAGATATGCCTGACGGCCGGGGTCTCCGAAGAGCTCTGCCAGCCGGGAGGCAGCCGCCAGCAGATCATACTGCATCCCGTCATCCAGCCAGTCCAGCATGACACCGATCAGCACACACTTATAAAAGCGGATCAGAAGAGCGCTGTCCTGCTGAGAAATCGTCAGATCTGCTGCCACAGTATGAATATATTCGGTCACGGCATAGCGGGCGATTCGTTCCGCCTCCTTCAGGAATACCTCCCTCTGAACGGAGCGGTAAATGTGCAGAAGTGCCCGCTTTCGCCGCAGACTCAGTTCCACGAAGGGCTTCAGACAGTCGAGATGGGATCCGAACTGGCTGCTGTTCTGTATAATATAATCCGCTTCCTGTTTGATTGTGCTTTCCATCAGCTCAGGAATGTCATGAAAATGATAATAGAAAGTGTTTCGGTTGATCTGGCACCGGTCCACGATATCCTTCACAGTAATCTTATTAAAAGGCCGTTCGTCCAGGAGTTCCCAGAACGCCTCGATAATAGCATCTTTCGTTCGGTTCATTCTTTCACCTGCTTTCCCATTCTTTTTTCAGAATTGCATACTGATACGTATTTTCGTAAATCGGCCGCCCTTCGCTATCGTTGATAAACGATACAAATTCTTTGAAGAGGCCTTCTTTTCGCATGCCCAGTTTTTCACTGAGCTTCTGACAGGACAGATTATAGTCTTCCGTATATAAATAGATCCTTCTGGCACCCATGGAGCCGAACAGGTAGTCATAATATGCGGAAGCAGCTTCGTACATATATCCTTTTCCCTGATATGCCGGATTCAGCATCCAGCATGGGGACCAGGTGTCTTTCACTTCCGATTCGGGATCGGTGCCTTCGGGATGGGCGAAGATCTCGCCGATGACCTTGCCGGTTTCTTTCACTGTGATTGCAAGATACAGGTCCGGGTCACCTGTTTTTTCTGCAGCATCCTTTCGGGCATCTTCCATTGTCTCCAGCCGCATGCAGGCGAAGCAGTTCACTTCCGGCGTGTGCAAGTATTCAAAAATGTCTGCAGCATCTGTTTCTGCAAATGGCCGCAGCAGCAGCCGGTCGGTTTCGATTCTCATACATACCTCGAGAAAAATAATAAGATATGATTCAAGTATAACAGAAAAATGAGCAAAAAGAAAAAAGAACTGTCGTTCTTCTTGGCGGAATATGATATACTTCTCGAAGAGTTACCAATATACGGTGGACGGATGCTCCTCATGAGAGGAGGGGATTTTATATACTTCGGATCGGAGCAAAAGTCAATGAAAACGGATTGCTTGCACAAGAACAATTGTTTGCCAAAAAATTAAAAATGTGGTATGATAGTGACAGTGTGAGTACGGAGTAAAACGTAAATTATCACCTGAAAAAAATTTTTTCAGATGGCGGGTTGGAAGAATCGTCAGTTATTCGAAAATTTCGAATAACTGCTTCTGATGGAAAAAATAATAATGCGAATCATTATAATCTGAAAGCAATTATAAAAGATGAAAAAGTGGTTGTTGCAAAAATTACAACAACCACTCAATTCGCATTTGGGCAACGAATCATAACAAATGCGTGAAAAAAGGAGCAAAATCATGGATAAATTCATATTACACTCCGAATACAGCATGATGGGCGACCAGCCGGCGGCAGTGGACAAGCTGGCAGAGGGTTTATACAACGGGGAAAAGTATCAGACCCTGATGGGTGTCACCGGATCCGGGAAGACCTTCACCATGGCCAATCTGATTGCGAAGGTGAACCGGCCCACCCTGGTCATCTCCCATAATAAGACGCTGGCGGCTCAGCTCCACGGCGAGTTTAAGGAATTTTTTCCGAACAATGCGGTAGAATACTTCGTGTCCTACTACGATTATTACCAGCCGGAGGCCTATGTGCCGTCGACGGATACCTATATTGAAAAAGACTCCGACATCAATGCGGAAATCGAGAAACTGCGCCACTCGGCCACGGCAGCCCTGGCAGAACGGCGGGATGTGATCATCGTCGCTTCCGTGTCCTGTATCTATGGTCTGGGAAGCCCGGTGGATTACGAGAACCAGGTACTTTCCCTGCGTCCCGGCATGGAAAAAAGCCGCCACGATATTCTGCGGAAGCTGGTGGATATTCAGTACACGAGAAATGACCTTGGATTTGAACGGGGCTGTTTCCGGGTGCGGGGCGATATCATCGATATCTATCCGGCAGGGGCAGAAGCAGCGGTGCGGGTGGAGCTGTTCGGCGATGAGATAGAGACCATCAAGGAAATCAACCCGGTGACCGGAGAGATTCTGGGCCTGCGGAACCATGTGGCAGTTTACCCGGCATCCCACTATGTGACGTCGCCGGAGAAGATGGAAGCTGCCATCCGAACTATCGAGGAAGAGCTGGAGGAGCGGGTTACCTGGTTCAAGGACCGGGGCAAGCTGCTGGAGGCACAGCGTATCGAGCAGCGGACCCGGTACGACCTGGAAATGCTGCGGGAAATCGGTACCTGTAAGGGAATCGAAAACTACTCCCGCCATCTCAATGGTCTGCCGGCAGGTACAAGGCCGTATACGCTGATTGACTACTTCCCGGACGATTTTCTGCTGATCATCGACGAATCCCATGTCATGCTGCCCCAGCTGCGGGCCATGTATGCCGGGGACCGGTCACGGAAATCTTCCCTGGTGGAATACGGATTTCGTTTGCCGTCTGCCCTGGACAACCGGCCACTGAAATTCGAAGAGTTTGACAGCCTGGTCAATCAGGTGGTCTTTGTCAGCGCCACACCTGCCCAGTATGAGCGGGAGCAGGCAGGCGGCATCAGCGCAGAGCAGATCATCCGGCCGACGGGTCTGCTGGATCCTCCGATTGAAATCCATCCGTCGGAGGGTCAGATTGACCATCTCATCGGTGAGATCCGCAAGACAACGGAAAAAGGCGAAAGAGTTCTGGTCACCACCCTGACAAAAAAGATGGCCGAGAGTTTAACCGACTACCTGAAGGGGGTAAATATAAAGGTACGGTATCTCCATTCCGAGGTGGATACCCTGGAGCGAATGGAGATTATCCGGGACCTGCGGCTGGGTGTATTCGATGTGCTGGTGGGCATCAACCTGCTGCGGGAGGGACTGGATATTCCGGAGGTTTCGCTGGTTGCCATTCTGGATGCAGACAAAGAAGGTTTCCTGCGTACGGAGACCTCGCTGATTCAGACCATCGGTCGTGCTGCCCGAAATGTGGATGGTAAAGTCATCATGTATGCAGATAATATCAGTAAGGCCATGCAGGCTGCCATCGATGAGACAGAGCGCCGACGTGCCATCCAGGATGCATACAATAAGGCAAACCACATTACACCGGCATCGGTGAAGAAGTCTGTCCGGGCCGTCATCGAAGCGACGAGAGTGGCTGAGGATGAAGACGCCTACAAGGGAAAACGCCCGGTGGAAATGACGAAAAAAGAGCTGATGGATTTTGTCAAGAAATTGGAAAAAGAAATGAAGCAGGCCGCCGCAGACCTGCAGTTTGAGCGTGCGGCACAGCTTCGCGACCAGATTTTTGAATATAAAGTAAGATTATAGCCTGGGGAGAAATATAAAAAATGCAGAAAGATATCATCATCAAAGGGGCAAACGAGAACAACCTGAAGAACCTGGACGTGACCATTCCGCGGGATAAGTTCGTGGTGCTGACCGGACTGTCCGGCTCGGGGAAATCATCTCTGGCCTTTGACACCATCTATGCGGAGGGACAGCGGCGCTATATGGAAAGCCTTTCTTCCTACGCCCGGCAGTTCCTGGGGCAGATGGAGAAACCGGATGTGGAGTACATCGAGGGGCTGAGCCCGGCCATTTCCATCGATCAGAAAACCACCAACAAGAATCCTCGTTCCACGGTGGGCACGGTGACGGAGATCCACGATTATCTGCGTCTGCTGTATGCCCGCATCGGTAAACCACACTGCCCGGTCTGCGGCAAGCCGATCTCCAGCCAGTCTGTGGATCAGATGGTGGATGCCATCATGAGTTTTCCGGAGGGAACCAGAATCATGGTTCTGGCACCGGTGATCCGTCAGCGGAAGGGAGAGCACGAAAAGATTCTGGAGCGGATCCGGAAGGAAGGCTATACACGGGCACGGATCGACGGTGAGATCCGGCTGCTGGAAGAGGAAGAAATCAAGCTGGAAAAAACCTTCAAGCATACCATTGAGATTGTGGTGGACCGGATCGTGGTGAAACCGGGGCAGGAAGGCCGGATCAGCGAAGCGGTGGAACTGGCCATGAATGAGGGCAGCGGTCTGGTGGTGGTCAGTGCGTCCATGGAGGGAGATACCTGGGAAAAGACCTTCAGCACCAAGCTGGCCTGTCCGGATCACGGCATCAGCATCGAAGAACTGGAGCCGCGGATGTTTTCCTTCAACGCACCCTTCGGAGCCTGTCCTGCCTGCAATGGCCTGGGATTCACGGCGAAAATCGATCCGGAGCGGATCATCGATTATGATAAAAGTATTATGGAGGGGGCGCTGAATAATATTTTCGCGTCCATGGAATATGCCAGCTATTACCGCCAGGTGCTGGAAGCACTGGCGGATATGCATCATGTGAGCCTGGATATGCCATTTCGGGAACTGCCGGCGGAGTTCGTGAAGGAACTTCTGTACGGTACCGGCAGCAAACACCTGGTGTACGATTATACCAGCAGAACCACCGGAAAGGTCAGCCACCGGGACCACCCGTTTGAAGGGGTGATCAACAATCTGGAGCGCCGATACAGAGAAACCGGCTCGGATTACATGAAGTCTAAGCTGGAAAAATACATGATCGAGGACGTCTGTCATCAGTGCGGCGGCAAGCGGCTGAAGCCGGAAGTGCTGGCAGTCACCGTAGGAGAAAAGAATATCGCGGAGTTTTCGGACATGTCTGTGCGGCAGGCCCTGGAATTCGTGAACCATCTGGAACTTTCGGAGATCGATCAGAAAATCGCCGCACAGATTTTGAAGGAAATTCGGGCACGTCTCCGCTTCCTGGCAGATGTGGGACTGGATTACCTGACCCTGAGTCGTTCTGCGGGGACCCTGTCCGGCGGGGAATCCCAGCGAATCCGTCTGGCGACCCAGATCGGTTCCAGCCTGGTGGGCGTACTTTACATTCTGGACGAACCGAGCATCGGTCTGCACCAGAAGGATAACGAGAAGCTGCTGGCGACCCTGCGGAATCTGACGGATATCGGAAATACCCTCATTGTGGTCGAACATGACGAGGATACCATGTATATGGCGGATCACATTGTGGACATCGGACCGGGTGCAGGGATTCACGGCGGACAGCTGGTGGCCCAGGGGACGGTGGAGGATATCAAAGCCTGTCCGGAATCCCTTACGGGGCAGTACCTTTCCGGCGCCCGCAAAATCTATGTGCCCGATCATCGTCGGGAGGGCAATGGGAAGTCTATCGTCATCCGGGGTGCGCGGGAGAATAATCTGAAGAATATCGATGTGGAAATTCCCCTGGGGAAATTCGTCTGCGTCACCGGTGTGTCCGGGTCGGGCAAGAGCAGCCTGGTCAATGAGATTTTATATAAAGGATCTGCCAATGTGGTCAACCGGCTGAAGGAACCTGCCGGCGCCCATGATGAAATTCTGGGTCTGGAACATATCGATAAGGTCATCGATATCGACCAGTCTCCAATCGGCAGAACGCCGCGGTCCAACCCGGCAACCTATACCGGCATGTTTACCTATATCCGGGATCTGTTCGCCGGTCTGCCGGAAGCCAAGCTGCGGGGATATGAAAAGGGCCGGTTCAGCTTCAACGTGAAAGGCGGCCGGTGCGAAGCCTGCGGCGGCGACGGCATTATCAAGATCGAGATGCATTTCCTGCCGGATGTTTACGTG
>JAQXSU010000112.1 GCA_029219125.1 Bacillota bacterium | reverse complement strand
ACCTACGGTAAAGGTGTTTACCACTTCATCTGTAGACGTCAGATACGCCATCGTTCCCATTACGGAAACCAGTACCAGCATAACAGCACATGCCAGCATCAGAACAGTTTTCTTTGTCTTTGTCATAATATTTTCCTCCTGAATTTTATGAAACAAATCTATAGGGAGCCTTGCGGCGTTACCCTCTACTGGGTGTCATTTTCTGCTTCGACAGCGTGCTTCCCTTTTTTCGGTTTCTTTTCCTTTTTCTCGCTGTCATCAGCAAGCAGCAGATCCGGCAGGAACAGAAGCAGGAGCACGATGGCCGCTGCGGAAATGGCGATGTACATGCCAGGCGGGTGCTGAATATAATCGGCGAAGAAGCCCAGCTTCGGAATGGTGAAAATCGGACTTCCAACCACATTCTTATAGTGCACCAGACTGCCGTCCTCACTGTCGTTGGCATCACCCTTGGTACGGAAGCGGATTACGGAATCGTCCTCTTCATCCGGAACGATACCCACGATTCTGTGGGTTGCCACCGTATCCTCATCCAGCATGAAGGTGATCACATCGCCTTCCTCCAGCTGGAACGGGTCCACCGTTTTTACATAAATCAGGGATCCGACATGATAGGTTGGTTCCATGGAACCGGACAGCACAGTGAATACATGCATGCCGACCACCCGCGGAGCCACCAGAAGGATCACAAGGATCAGTGCCAGAATCACGACGAGTGTGGATAAATAATTGGTTACTTTTTTAATCGTCTGTGTCATAAAAATCTCCAAAAGTTCAGAATTCTCCTATGCGCACCGCAGGTGCTGCACATTGTTTCACGGATTTTGGTTACATTCCATGTTACCGTACTACATATCTGTAACTTTCATGTGTATTACATTTTACCACGCAGGTAACAGAAATTCAACTAGCTGGGTGCTAAATTCTGTCAAAAAATTTATGCGACATGATTCGACTCCCCGATCCGTGTTTCTGTTCCAAAGTATACCATGCACTGGTTACAGTTTCGGTTACACTTTGCAGAAATACATTCATTATTTTTTTACACAAAAAAATCCACCCTTCTTCCATTTGGATTCCGGATGGATTTCAGCTGTTGTGTCATTTGCATTCTATTCTGTTGTTACTTCACCTCTGAAGCCGATGCATCTTCCTCCAGGCCAAACTCCCGGTAAAGCTGGTGACGGTATGCTTTGTCCGTCGAGACTTTTTTCAGATCCTCAAACCGGTTCTGCTCAATCAGCAGCATGTTCAGCTTTCCTAGTTTGTCTTCCCCGATGTCTATCCCCTCCGTACGGCCTTCTCCATATCCATCTTCATGGCCTTCTCTCCTGGCATACTCCACTTCTGTATTCCAGTGCAGCTCAGCACGTATTTTAGATTCCATCCTCTGATATTCGACTTCATCCTTTGTCAGTGATCTGTATGCTTTTTCAGACATGGCAAATTCCTCCCCAGCTAAGATTTCCTGTACGCAGTCTTTCATCGTTTCGTCGTTTGCATACTTCAGGTAAATCGCCAGCTTTTCGATTCGTGTCAATTCCGAAATAGGTTTCTTTCTGTCCGCTTTATCCAGTTCCAGAAAGTGAAAAGACAGACGGTCACTGAGGAGCAGCCCTGTTTCGCGTTCTCTTACCTCGAACACATTGTGGCAGAAAGGAAGAGACGGGAACAGAACGCCGTTTACGATGGAGACAACGATGCTTTTCTTCATCTTATCATTACTTTCCCCCTGCTGCAATGAAGAATTCACCAGTCTGCCGCCATAAAAGACAACACGATTCGGGTAAATAGCAAGATGCCCCGTCTGCACTTCTATGTCCAAGAGTTCACCTCGGCTGGTTTCCGCACGTATATCCATAATCGTTTCTTTTCCTTCTGATGATTCTGCAGTGTCAATGGGATTCTTAATCTCGATAGCTTGTATTGGATCCTCCTTCCGGTCCAGAATAATATTCAGGATTTCCATCAGTGCTGCCCGGGAATCATCCCGGTCTCTGCCGAATACGGTACGAAAGACGTAATCACTGGTCAGCGGCAGTTCACTTCTGTGTGTGTTTGCAAACAAGTCTGTTTCAGCAATCTGTTTTGTCATAATGTTCTCCTTCTTAAATACGTTTACTGATTTCATAACGGCTTCCATGAAATATTTTACAGTAAACGCAAGAAGAACTGGAATTTATTTTAAGACAATGTTCGACAAAAACCGATGACTTTCAACATTTTTAAAAGAATAAAAAATCCCCTGTACCGTTCATCATTGCATGCAGGGGATGTTCAGGAACCTATTTACTGTCCACATACTTCCGTTTTATTCCTCGATCACTACTTCCCGGTGATCCCGGTCCAGCACATAGGCTGTCACCTTTCCGTCCGGTCTGCAGAGTTCGTCTTCGATCAGCTTTTTCAATGCTTCCTGGGCTTCCAGCATCCGCGGCACATCTGCTTCCGACACCGTTTCGATGCACATGAATGCATTGACAGTATCCTCCGTCAGCATGGTGCGCACCGATTCCCGCCAGTTGAAACAGCGGCAGATGGCGCCGCCATCGTCCTTATAGACAACTTCACCTTCATATGGCGGCTCGCTTTTATCGCTGCCGTAGGTTACGAAATCCTCTCCTCCTTCTGCCACCGTCAGGCGCATATCGCCCTGAAAGGCATCGATATTCTCGCCGCCCACCGGCACGCCGTACCGTAGGGAGACACCGTTGTACAAATCCACCAGCGGATTGATGCAGCCGATGGTGTCGCCTTTGGACACCCGCTTCAGCATAGCCTCGATAGAGCAGCGGGCACCTTTCTTCGTGCGGAATTTATAGAATGCATCTCTCCAGGTGCGGATCACCGGATTGGCTGTAAATTCCGGCTCGGTCACATATTGCATTGCAGCCTGCCCGGCTTCTTTCAGGTATGCAGCATATTTGTCTTCCGCTGTTGGCTGATTGTTGATACCACGACAGACCAGAATTCCGATCCTTGCCTCCGGAAATATTTCCAGAAAAGGTTCTTCCAGTTTAAACTTTTTCATTTTGTCCACCTCCAGATTGATTCTGCCGGACAGATTATCAGCAGTAATATGCCGTCAGCAGGGATGCCGCAATGGGTATGGTCACCATGGACATGATGGTCGTCAAGGTGACACCTTCTGCCATCAGTTTGCTGTTTCTGCCGTATTTTTCTGCCAGCACGGCCGGAATGACCGCCGACGGGAACACTGCAGAAAAGATGATGACAATCTTCACTTCGTCGTACAGCGGCAGCAGATCCGTGATGAA
>JAQXSU010000111.1 GCA_029219125.1 Bacillota bacterium | reverse complement strand
GGATGAAAAACCAGTCCTTGAAGCCTTTTGGTCGTGGTTTGATAAACTGCGTCCTGTTCGGGGATCCAGGCTGGATCGTGCCCAAAAGTATATTGCAAATCGCAGAGCCAATCTGCAGACCTATCTGGAGGATGGCAGATGCAGTTTTTCCAACAATCTGAGCGAAAATTCCATTCGCCCGTTTACGGTTGGAAGAAAAAACTGGCTGTTCTGCGATACTCCGGATGGCGCGGAGGCCAATATGGTAATCTACACCATGGTTGAAATGGCGAAAGCCTACAACCTCAAAATCTATGACTATCTGAAGTTCCTGCTGGAAGCCAGACCATCGGACGACATGACGGATGAAGAACTGGATGCTCTGGCACCATGGAGCAGCCGTGCACAGGAAGCGTGCCAGCGTGAGAAAGCGGAGTAAAATGCTCTCACTCGCAAATGGCTCGCTAATTGAAATGCATACGCCCCGTCATTGGGCGCTTACAAACCATTCCCAATCGGGCGGTCAATTTTTTATTTATTCCGCCCTCCTTTTTATCGGCACCTGGATTTCCGACAGCCACTAGCTTTCGTCATCTTTGTTCCAGATTCCGTCGATATAGCTTTCCCGGATTTCACCGGCGATTTCGTATCCGTTTTCTTCGATATATTTCAGCACCGTTTCATAGGATTCCGATAAAGTCCGATAGGAACCTTTATGAAAAATGCAGGCGGCTTGAATCTCTGGCAAAGTCCGGAAGTACAGGCGGCCGGTTTCTTCCCGGGCCTCTTCCACCGACTCGCACAGCTCCACCAGGATATCCTCATCTTTATACCCCGGTTCCAGATAGTTGGTGAAGCAGTATTCCGGCAGGGCACAGATGCAGCCTGCTTTTTCCATCAGCTTTCCCATTTTCGGCATATCATCAAACAGGCAGTCGTAGGATTCAATCCTTGCTTTCATGGCAGCCACGGTGGTTTCCGGAATCGTTTTGATCAGGACAGGATTGGACAGGCCGATTTTCTTCCTGGACAGGTAGCTGTCCACCACGGCGATCTGCCGGGTCAGGTCTGAAATCTTCTCCAGCAGTTCTGCTTTTTTCTTCAGCAGCACTGCCTCTTCATCGGCACCGGAATTGATCCGTGCGATTTCCTCCAGCGTGAATCCTGCGGTTTTCAGGGCGGTAATCTGGTGGATCACCGCCATCTGGGACAGGGTGTAGTACCGGTATCCGTTTTCCGGCTGAATATAGGCCGGTAGCAGCAGACCCTGCTCCTCATAAAAGCGCAGAGTCTTCACGGTCACGTGATTCATCGCTGCAAACATACCGATTTTATATAGTGTTTCGCTTGTCTTCGTCTCGCAAGGCGGATGTTCTTGTTTCATTTCCATCGCGTACTCCCTTTCCATCGCTTATTCCTATCTCCGTCGCTTACTCCCACCGGAACGCCTTGACTGCAATGACGCTGCCGATCACTGCAATCACCGCCAGGATGAGTACCGGCATTCCTGTATTATCATAACACCCCATGGACACCGATTTCAACAGGTTGATTCCTACGCCGAGAGGCATCACATTGGCGACGGCCCGCAGCCCTGCCGGGAAAACCTCCGCCGGAATGGTCGCACCGGAAAGCAGCAGCATCGGGAAGTAAATCAGACTTGTGGCCACATTCATGGATTTCGTCGTTCTGCACAGACTGGCCACCATGAGCCCGATGGCGAACATGGAAACCATGGTCAGCAGCCAGGCGCCCAGATACGCAAACACATTTCCCTCCATCCGGTATCCGAAGAAGATCACCGCAGCCACCGTCAGAATCAGCGTGGAAATCACAGCCATGACTCCGCTGGCGATGGTGTCGCAAGCCAGAAGTCTTGCCGGAGAGCAGGGACTGCAGTACATCCGCCGCAATATTCCCTGCGACCGGCACTCTACCACGGTGATGGGAATGCTCATAAACGCGCTGCAGCAGATCCCCACCGTGGACAGGGACACGTATGCGCTCTGTAAATACGTCAGGCCGGAATCCGCCGCATCCTTCTGCCCGGCAATCACGGTGATCAGCACGAAAGTTACCAGCGGCATGATCAGATTGAACAGGATCACATCCGGTGACCGGAAAAATATCTTCTGCTCTACACTATACATTCTCCAAAATCTCCTCACAGCAGTTCCTCCTCTCCCATAAAAAACAGATATGCTTCCTCCAGATTCTCCCGGCCCGAGGCCTCAATGACCTCATGAACGGTACCTTCTGCCACCTTTTTCCCCGCCTTGATGATGCACACCCGGTCACAAAGGGCTTCCGCCTCCTCCATATAATGGGTGGTCAGGAAAATTGTAAGCCCCTGTTCCTTCAGGTGATGCAGCGTTCTCCAGACTTCACGCCTTGCCGCCACATCCAGGCCGGTGGTCAGCTCGTCCAGAAATACGATTTCCGGTTTTCCGATCAGTGCCAGAACCACCGAAAGCTTCTGCCGCTCCCCGCCGGAAAGCTTGGACACGAAGCTCTTTCTGAGAGACCCCAGGCCAAACTGGTCCAAAAGTGCCGGATAGTCCGCCGGATCGGTATACAGGGAAGCATACTCTACGCACGCCTCCTCCACGGTAATATTGTTCTGATACTGCGTGTGCTGCAGCTGCATGCCAACCCGTTCAAACACCTTTTTCCGATTTCTTGCCGCATCCATTCCGAGAATCCGTGCGTCCCCTTCGTCCTGCGTCTTCAGTCCCAGAATCAGATCGATGGTAGTGCTTTTGCCGGCGCCGTTATGTCCCAGCAGCGCGAACACCTCGCCCCGCTTCACCGAAAAGGACAGATCATCCACGACCTTGCGATTCCCAAAGGATTTCGACAAATGCCGGACGCGAATATTTTGTTCCTCCATAAAAAAATCCTCCTTACGTTTTCTTTGCAAGAAGGATTCTATCCCCTGCCCTTAAGGGGAGAGTCAAGGGGTATTTTTTATTTTTTGCAAAATCCACAAGCCCGCGGCTTTATCCGTGATAATCACCGGTTGCAGAATCTACCGTGATGAATGGGACTACCTCGCCGCCCACTTCCACGTAAACCTGATAGATCCCTTCGCCCAGATCCACATAGTATTCCGGGAGCACACCGTATTTTTCAAGCAGATCTTCTGCAAGAGCTGCTTTCCAAGGTTCTTCCTCAGAATCTCCGTCTTCCTTGTTCTGCGGCTCTGCCTGCCGGATTGCAGTCACCAGATTGTCCAATGCTGCCGTGCTCATCTCCTTGATTTCGGTCGGATGTGCATCCGAAACAAAGATTATGGCATCAAATCTCTCTGACGGCGAACGCCATACGCGGTAGCTTGCAGGCAAAATGCGCATAATCAATGGGCTATATCCATCGCCCAGCGCGCCCATCCAGGTATAATCCGTGGCTTGCGCTTTCAGTGCAGAACCTTCCGGAATCGTGGAAAAATCCAGATAGCTATCTGCAAAGCCGCATTTCTTCGATGCTTTCGCCAGCGGGTCGTAGGAATAAAATGTGTGATTTATTCGTTTTCTGTCTGCCCCTTTCGGCAGATTGCAGCTGGTTTTATAAAAGTCCGTTCCGATGACAAAATAATCATCGCCCAGCTGGTCTGCCAGGAGATTGCCCATCACTTTGCTGTTTTCACCGTAGCTTCCGAACTGTTCCATGTGACCGTTATGGCCGGAGAGGAAAATGCATTGGTTTCCCCGAGCCTGTTCCTGCTGAAGAATCCACATGGCGTTGTCTGCCATCAGCTGGTCACGATATGCATTCCCTGCCCCCGCATCATCCATGCGCTTTCCAAGTTCAATGTTCTGCAGAAGAACATCTGCGAAGTGGATGGC
>JAQXSU010000110.1 GCA_029219125.1 Bacillota bacterium | reverse complement strand
CCATGAAGGAGGAAGGATTATCGATGATTCTTCCTACGATGAGGGCCCTATGTCACCGGAGCGGACCGGAGGCATTCAGCTGACAACCTGGACCGAGCTGTGCTGCTCCGGGAAATATACAGAAGCCCAGCTGCAGAAGATCATCTGCGGCAAGGGTGGGCTGTACTCTTACCTGGGCGTCACCGACTGTCGCCAGGTGGAAAAGATGATCGAAGAAGGCAATCAGAGAGCGGCGGTTGTCTACGAAGCCATGGCATATCAGGTGGCCAAATCCATCGCAGCCATGTCCATTCCTCTGAAGGGAAAGGTGGATGCCATCATCCTCACTGGCGGAGCAGCCCATTCGAAGATGCTTACCGGCATGATTCAGGAATACGCCGGCCATCTGGGGAATTTCGTTCTCATGCCTGGCGAAAACGAGCTGGAAGCACTGGCAGAAGGCGCATGGAGGATTTTGGAGGGCAGAGAAGAAGCCAATACATATCAAGGATAAAGGAGATACTACGAATATGATAGTCTTATTTGTCAACGCCTGTCTCAGAGGCGAAAAATCAAGAACGCTGGCGCTTTGCTGCCATTATCTGAAGGAACTGAAGGCAGCGAAACCGGATACAGAGATTGAGGAGATAAATCTGGAAGAGATGGAGATCGAGGTGCAGAGCGGCAGCCTCATTGAAATGCGGGACGGATTCCTTCGTGCACAGGATTTCAGCGATCCCATGTTTGATCTGGCGAAACAGCTGATTGCGGCAGACCATATCGTGATCGGTGCACCGTACTGGGATCTGTCATTCCCTGCCCGATTGAAGGTCTATCTGGAGCGGTGCTCTGTGGATAAGCTGACGTTTGTCTATGACGAAAAAGGCATGCCCCATGGCCAGTGCCGTGCGAAGGATCTGACCTATATCACCACAGCGGGCGGTTATATCGGAGACATGAATTTCGGATTTGACTATGTGAAAGGACTCTGCAGCTATCTCTTCGGGGTGAAAAACTTCCACTTTGCCGCAGCAGACGGCATCGACATCATCGGTGTGGATGCAGAAGCAAAAATGGAGGAAGCCAAAGCACGGCTGACAGAAATTGTGAAGGAAATATAAAAGCCGGCCGGGGATATTTTGCTCCGTGAAACTCATACTAAATGCATGAGTATGAGAGAGTGGATCAGCGAGGACAATTCCATATGGGTGGAGCTTCTGGTGTTTCTGCTGGGCGGATCGGCTTACGGCATGATGGAGATCCTGTTTCGGGGATATACCCACTGGACCATGGTGCTGACCGGCGGCGCATGCATTCTGACTCTGTATCTTCTGCTGGGCTGGCTTTCGTCCCTGCCGCTGGTGCTGGGTGCGCTGGCAGGTGCGGTCATCGTGACGGCCTATGAGTTTGCGGTGGGATGTATTGTTAATCTGAAGCTGGGATGGCATGTCTGGGATTACTCGTCCATGGCGGGAAATTTACTGGGGCAGATCTGTCCGCTGTTTACGGCAGCATGGTTTCTGCTGTGTTTTCTGTTTCTGGGTCTGGTGCGGATATTGTCCTGAAGGAATGAATGTGGTATACTATATAGTAAGTTTTTATGCGAATCACACCGGCAAGGAGGGTTACTATGACGGAACAGTTATTTACCAATGACATTATTATAGAGTGGCTGCAGTATTTCGCCAAGAATACGCCTGTGGATCTGGAACAGGTCAAGATGCTGGATATTACCAGAAAGAACAAGAATCTGATCCCGACAGTGGAATCCCACCGGACGACACTGGCTTTCATGGAAGCCGGGGATCCGGATGTATTCTATCAGATGTGGAATGCAGGTCTGGGAGATTGTGAGGTCTGGTATAACGAGGGCTCTGAACCGGCCGGGGAGATTAAGCATGACACGGTGAGCAACATGATTCACCGGGGTATCAACGCTTCCGCCGGCATGCTGGTGGTCAATCCCAATGCCAGAAATACATATAAGATTGGAATGGATAATCTGAACTTCCGCAAAGGATCGGTCCGGTATGTGGGAAGTGAGATCCGCGCGGTGATTCAGAATAAGATGCAGGTGGGCCGGGAAGAGGATATCTGCATTATCAGCGGAGAGAGCATCGCCATCGAAGCGGCCATGATGGCCAGCGAGGGCTCCGTAATCGCGGTGGAGTACAATAAGAACGACCGGGCCACCATCGAAGAAAACATGGATTATTTCGGTCTGAGAAATATCCGGGTCATCGATCATGTCGATGCGGAAACCATGAAAGACTGTCCGATACCGTCCCTGGTCTTCCTGGTGGCGTCTGCCAGCATGGAACAGGAACTGGACTGCCTGCTGAAGATGAATCCGAAGATG
>JAQXSU010000109.1 GCA_029219125.1 Bacillota bacterium | reverse complement strand
CATCCGGGTAATATTGTCAAGCGCTTTTTTCAACTTTTTTCAAAGTATCTTTTCGCCCGGCTGACGCATGCGGTTTTCACCGGCTGTTTGCGACAGCTTGATTATATTACCACGTTCTCGCACTCCCGTCAAGGGGGTTTTCAATTTTTTTCATCAAATTTCGCAGGATTTCTTTTTATACGGCAGATTTCTTTTTATACAGTCCCGTCACGATATACAGGACCACCGCAGCTACATTATATAAGCTGAAGAAACCATATACAGACTGTACGCCTGCAGCATCCAGAATCACGCCGCCCAGAAAACTGCAGACAATTACGCTGAGACTGTTTCCGATGGCATAATAGACTGCAATAGCTACACCGCTGTACTTCGGTTCCACCAGACGATCCACATATTTGACCAGTTCTACCAGAAGCACGCCGTTTACCATTCCCTGAAGGAAAAAGGTTGCCAGCAGCATGCCGGAAGACGGACCGGTGGAATAGAAGCCGAAACGTACCGCCGACAGAACCATAGCAAACAGTATCATGGTTTCCGACGAAAACTTACGAACCAGCTTCGGCAGAAGCATCATAAACGGCGCTTCACTGCCTGCCATCAACAGAAATGCGAATCCAATACCCGACAGGTCTCCGCCGCCCTCACGGAAAAGATACCCAAAATACGTGCTGTTAGCCACATTGGTACCCATGACGAAAAAAGCACAGAGCAGCAGCTTCAGATACTGACGGTTTTTCAGCAGAACGGAAGCTCGTATTTTTTCTCCTTTTTCTTTGTGGAAAGGTGGTTCTTCCTCCCGAAGCAGCATGAAAATGACCACCAGATATGCAGCCGCATAGATATAGAAAATATTTTTCAGTTCTGTTGCTTCCGCATACTTGCCTGCGGCGAAAACAGCCGCTGCATAACCGACAGCACCGAAAGAACGGATCATGGAAAAGTTCCCGTCTTTGCTCAGAACCAGAGAATCACAGAGTCCGTGAATCGGTCCCTGAAAGAAATACATGGCACAATAAATCAGCGTATAAATCAGAAACACTTCTGTTTTCGTTCCTGCCACGCCCAAAAGTCCTGCCGAAAAGCACATGAATCCAATCATCCAACGTTTATGCCTGCTGTTGGCATACATCTGCCCCCAGAACATCCCGGCGAAGATAGCCGTACCCGTGCCAAGCGATGTAATAGCACCTACCTGCGTGCCGGTAAATCCGATGGACGACAGGTACTGGCCGATCAGCGGACAAACCACACCCAGCGGGCAATAAATAAAAAAATAGAGAATGGACAGCCTGACCGTTTTCCCTGTGCAGACATTTCCCTTCTGTATATGTTTCAATTCCATGATTGCTTCTTTCCTTTCCTGCGCACTAAATACTAAAGTAGTAGTATATCAAATCTTTCCTTTGTAAACAATACTTTCGATAAATAAAATCCAGGAGGTGTTATATTGTGTTAATTGTAGCGGTCAGAACACTGATTTTATATGCACTCGTTCTTTTTGCCATGCGTCTCATGGGCAAGTCAGAACTGTCAAAAATGTCCCCGTTTCAGCTTGTTATCGTTTTTATGATTGCAGAACTTGCTGCAATTCCGATTGATGATCCGGCAGTATCACTGGTAAACGGCGTTATGGCAATTTTCACTTTAATGTTTCTTCAGATCCTTTTTTCTTATCTGTCAATAAAAAGTGAAGGATTCAAAAACTTCATCACCGGCAAGCCCAGCATACTCATAGAAAAGGGACGTCTCAATGTAAAAGAACTCCGCAGGCTCCGCATCACCAGCACCGATCTGCTGGAACAGCTCCGTCTGGAGAACTGTCCTTCCCTTGCCGACGTCCAATATGCCATTATGGAGTCAAACGGACAGCTGACGGTCATTCCGAAAGCCGATGCGCAGCCTTTAAAACCCAGAGATATGAAACTTGCCGTTTCTGACGGCGGTCTTCCGGTCATCCTTATTTCAGACGGTATACTTTATGAAAAAAATCTGCAGTTTGCCGGAATCAGCGAAGAATTATTTCAGCAGAAGCTGATGACAAAGGGAATCCGCTCTTACGAAGATATATTCCTGGCATTCTCTGACGAAAACAAAATAATCCATGTCTATCTGAACGCCGGAAAACGCAGCTGTGAGGATTTTGCACAGGAGGTGAAGCTGTGAGAGACCTGTTGATCGCAACCCTGACGATTCTCCTGCTCATCGGGGGCTGGCTGACGTTTATTCACTACGCTGACAGTCAAAGCAAGAATTTTCAGAAGGAAATAGAAAAAAAAATATTGCCGGAGATCACGGCCGGGAATTGGGAAGAGGTCGAAAGCAGACTGGATCGACTAAATAAAGGCTGGCATAAATTTCGGAAAATCTCACTCTTTTTCCTGGACACACACACCATCAATGAAATCGATTTCGGTCTGGCAAAATCCATCGAGTACGCTCATGCGCAGGATGTATCCAATTCCACAGGCGAACTGGCAGCCATGGTGGAACAGCTTTCTTTCCTTACGGAAAATGAGTCGCTGTCTCTGCAAAATGTGTTCTGAGCAAAATCTGTTCTGAAGAACATTATGTGCATAATCATAATAAAAAAGACCTTTGCAGGTCTTTTTTATTGGATTATTTCATACATTGTTGCTGCGGCTTCTTTCTTACAAGATTCGGTAAGATTCAGGACTCTGGCTGTAATAGAACTGTTGCCAAACTCAATATGAATGATGTCGCCCACTTTGACTTCAGTTCCCGCCTTGGCAGCCTTCCCGTTGATGCTGACCCGGTCCTGATCACAGGCTTCCTTGGCCACGGTCCGGCGCTTGATCAGTCTTGAATTTTTAAGAAACTTATCGATTCTCATAAGCATTTCAACCTTTAAAATGAGCTATAGGTTTTATTTTTTAATAAAGACATTTCTGTCTAAATTAACGGAATTAAAATTTCAACGAATCGTTGACTTATTTGTTCACTGCATCCTTTAAAGCCTTACCAGCCTTGAAAACAGGAGCCTTGGATGCTGCGATTTCGATAACTTCTTCCGGCTGTCTAGGGTTTCTGCCCTGTCTTGCCTTTCTTTCTCTCGTTTCAAAAGTACCGAATCCGATTAACTGTACTTTTTCGCCCTTCACTAATGCTTCCTCGATGCTTGCAACAACAGCGTTGATTGCAGTCTCAGCATCCTTCTTAGTGAAATTAGTTTTCTCTGCAACAGCAGCTACTAATTCAGCCTTGTTCATTGATATTCCTCCTTAATAATAAAAAAACTTCTGCCAGTTCAGGCTTCTTCACAGGCTCTCAGCTTAGCCTGGTTCCATAACGAATCCATCTCAGATAAGCTCATATCTTCCATCCGCCTGCCGCAAGCCATGGCCTCTTTCTCAATATATGCAAATCTTCTGATGAACTTGTCTGTTGTAAAGGTCAGTGCTTCTTCCGGATCCACTTTCAGAAAGCGCGCTACATTGACCACAGAAAAGAGCAGGTCTCCCAGTTCTTCCATTCTGTCATGCCCATCACCACTCTGCAGAGCTTCCCGCAGTTCTGACATCTCTTCTTCAACCTTGTCCAGAGCCGGGGTGACCTCATCCCAGTCGAAGCCCACGTCAGCTGCCTTCTTCTGCACCTTCTCCGCACGAATCAGTGCAGGCAGCGCCCGCGGAACCTTTTCCAGCCTGCTGGTATTGTCTGGTTGTCCAGATTCCTTTACCTTGATATTTTCCCATTTTTCAAGGACTTTGTCAATAGTTTTCAGGTTTTCTTCCAAAAAAACATGCGGATGGCGGCGAATCATTTTCTCGCATTCTTCATTTATCACATCGCAGAGATCGAACTGCTTTTCCTCCTCCGCAAGTGATGCATGAAAAACAACCTGAAGGAGAACATCCCCAAGCTCTTCCCGCAGATTCTCCGGATCGTTCCGATTGATTGCATCCACTACTTCATAGGATTCTTCCAGAAGACAGGTACGCAGGGATTCATGATTCTGCTCCCTGTCCCAGGGGCACTCTTTTCGAAGTATTTTTATGATCTCTGCCAGGCGGCTGATGGCGTCTGCGCTGTTTTCCGCCGTCACGGCAATTCTTTTATATTGTTCTTTCATGTTTCGTCTCCTTTCCCGATCTCTACGGGAATATCTATCTCAGAAATCTGCCCAGCAGCCGTACCAGCTTGTCGCCCTTCGGCAGATGTTCCACCTCTTCTCTGGAAATTCCCTTCATCAGAAGAATCAGAGCAAAATACACCACTACCGCAACCGCAATGGACAGCAGTGTTGAAATACCGTTGCTGTCTGTCACCATATAAAGCAGCTTATAGCAGGCTACCGTTCCCAGACCCATCAGGCATGCTGCCGTACCCGGAATCAGATATGTGGTTCGCATATCAAAGGTTGTTCCCGTATATTTTTTTACAGCACGAAGATCCAGCATCATAGCGATAACATATGCTGCGATAGTACCGATCGGTGCTCCTTTCACATTGATTGCAGGAATTCCGACACATACCCAGGTCACCGCAAATTTAAATACGGCTCCGATTGCAAGATTCCACACCGGAACGCTCTGTTTTCCCACACCCTGCAGCGCACCGGTCAGTGTCTGCACCGATGCAAGGAAAACCACGCTGACTGCCATCACCATCAGAGTCGGCGCTGATGCAATTGCCTCTGCCGGCCGGCTGGGAAACAGCAGAAGCAGAATCGGCTGTGCCAGTGCAAACATTCCCACCGCACATGGGAATCCCACAATCATGGTCAGGCGAAGTCCCATCTTCAGATTATCCTGCACCTCATTTTTATCACCGCGAAGGAACGCAGCAGAGATGGCAGGGACCAGACTGACTGCTATCGCCTGTGTGAAAATCTGAGGCAGTCCGATGAGCGATGCACAGTATCCGGACAACTGTCCAAACAGGCTTTTTGCCTGTTCATGGGTCCATCCGGTGGCTTCAAGGCGTCCCATCACCACCGTTGAATCGATGGCGTTCATAATCGGCATAATGGACGCACCCAGAGTGATGGGAATTGCGATCATCAGTACCTTTCGAAGGATCTCGCGGGTTTCTTCATACTCATTGTCCCCTCTGCGGATCTTGATATGGATCGTTTTCCGATTCAATACATAAATCAGTGCAATCACCACCATGGCAGCAAAGGAACCGGCTGAAGCACCGAAAGTTGCCCCGGCAGCAGCCTGCGGAAGTCCTACAGTCAGAAAGCTGTATGCAAGCGTAAGCCCTACGGCAGCGCGCACCGTCTGTTCCGTCAGTTCAGATACCGCCGTCGGGTTCATATTCTGCCTTCCCTGAAAATACCCGCGAAAAGCAGATAAGATGGGAACGAACAGCAATGCCAGTGAAATGGCCCGGATCGATGAAGCCGCCTCCGGATTATTCTGTACAGTACCTGCAATAAAATCCGCACCCATATAGCAGATTAAAAATGAGATCACACCCAATCCGGTGAGAAGCCCCAGAGAAACCTTGAATACTTTATGGGCACCGCCGTAATTCCGAACCGTGATACGTTCAGACACCATCTTGGAAATTGCCACAGGGATTCCTGCCGTGGAAATCGTCAGAAACAGGGAGTATATCGGATAAGCACATCCGTAATAGGACATGCCGTCCTGACCAATCCAGTTCGTCAGCGGAATGCGGAACACCGCACCGATAATTTTCACGATAACGCCGGCGATTCCCAGTATGGCTGCCCCTTTCAAAAACTTATTATTTGACATAAAATGCCCTCACATTTCAACTCTAATTTCACTACATTCCCACAGGAGTTCATTACAGAGCCCGCAGGATGGCCTCCGTTTCTCTGCGAACCTCGAACATGGTTTTTTCTATATCAATGGTCGTATACTCGCCGTCACGGAAGAGTACCTTGCCGTCAACCATCGTTAATACTATATCACTGCCGGAAGCAGAATATACTAAATTATTGGCCATGTTATGCACCGGCTGCATATTCGGCTGATCGATATCCACCACGATCAGATCCGCACGACAGCCTTCCGCAATACGTCCGCAATCCCATCTCCCCTGACTCAATGCACCGTTCACTGTGGCGGCACGCAGCGTTTCCACCGGTGTCACTGCCGTAGGATCCTGATAGTACATTTTGGATGCGATGGCAAATGTCTTCATTTCCTCGAAGAAGTTCAGGCTGTTGTTGCTTGCCACACTGTCTGTACCAATCGCAACACGGATGCCCCGCCGCAGCAGCTCCGGCACATTGCAGACACCGCTTGCCAGCTTCAGATTGCTCACGGGGTTTGAAGCTACTGTGACACCCTTTTCTTTCAGAATGTCAAAATCTTCTCCTTCCACCCATACACAATGTGCTGCGGTAGTCGGCATGTCAAATGCACCGAGACTGTTAAAATACTGAACCGGCGTCATACCGCTGTGACGCGCTTTGCACTCCTCGTGCTCCAGTTTTGTTTCGGACACATGAATATGCATGTTTGCCTGCTTTTCTCTGGCATAATCCGCCACAGCACGTACACCGGTTTCATTGGAAGTATATTCCGCATGGATGCTCATATCCATTTTGATTCTTTCGTCTTCCGTGTTGTGATATGCTTCATACGTCCGCTGCATTTCCTGAACAGAAGGCAGGTTCCAGACATCATTGTTGTCAAAGTTCGTAATTGCCCGGGAAATATTGGCCTTAGCACCGCTGTCAGCCACAGCCTGCACCATATCATCAATAAAATAGTACATGTCACTGGAAGAAACGATGCCGAAGCGGATAGATTCTGCCATGGCAAGCGTTGTTCCCCAGTAAACCGCCGAACTGCTCAGTTTATCCTCGAAAGGAAAAATTCTCTTGTTCAGCCAGTCCTGCAGTACCATATTCTCACCGTAGCCGCGCATCAGCGTCATCGGTGAATGAGCATGGGCATTATAGAAACCCGGCATCAGCAGTTTTCCTTTTCCATCATAGACTTCGCCGCTGTAAGCTTCCGGTGCAGCATCTCCAATCGCCGCGATCCGCCCGTCTTTCACCAGCACAAAGCGTCCTTCTTCTATTTCAAAATTTTCATTGAGAACCGTAATGTTCTTAAAAAGCATAAAACCCTCCTGACGATAAATTTTGCGCAGTGTTTCCAATAAATAGTATACCACAGTTAGCTTCAACTTTCCAACTGAATATGCGGTGAATAAACGGTGAAGCCAAGATTTCTTTTTTCCTATTACGAAAAAGTCTTCCTGCTTCTTATCGCATTGCTGGAAATCTTCATGATGATATATGGACTGCTTCGTTTCGAATTTCAAAATCTGCGGCAGTGTATGCTGAACCTGAAGCTGGAAGCATGGGCCGATATTGACAGTCTCCCGCAGATTTCCAACCGCCGCTCTCTGAATACTTATATTGATGAACTGGCGCAGAAATAACAGGTTTATTCAGTCGTCCTGTTCGATGTAGACAAATTCAAACCGAGCAAAGCAGATTTTTGAATTTGCAGATGCAGCGCTTTATCAGGCCAAAAATCAGGGAAAAGCCTGTGCTGTCATCTATGAAAAGAAACACAATCATTCGGAACTTTAGGACAGAATTCAGAGTATAAAAAGCTCTTCATTTACAGATACTATTTCCAGAAACGGAAACGTTGGATAAATGGAGGAATTTTTATGAAAGCAACAGGAATTGTCAGAAGAATCGACGACCTTGGAAGGGTGGTCGTCCCCAAGGAGATCCGGCGGGTGCTTCGCATAAGGGAAGGCGACCCATTAGAAATTTATACCAGTAATTCTGGTGAGGTAATCCTGAAAAAATATTCTCCCATCAGTGAACTTGGCCAGTTCGCCGGGGAGTATGCGGAAACCGCAGCACAAGTCCTGGGCGGTACGGTCATCGTTTCTGATACCGATCAGGTCATTGCCGCATGCGGCCCTTCCAGAAAAGAATACAGCGAAAAGAAGGTGGACAGCGATCTGGATCAGATCATTCAGAGTAAAAATCGCTACTTAAACGACATGCGGATCGTGGTCCCCATTATTTCCCAGGGCGACCCGATCGGTTCCATTACTATCTTGCCGAAGGGCAGCAAACCCCTGGGTGATGCAGAGCTGAAGGTGGCAGAAATCGGCGCCTGCTTCCTGGCCCGCCAGATGGAAAACTGAAAACAGTCCACCCAACAAAAATCGCTTCCTCCTGTCAATTCGGTGGAAGCGATTTTTTTCGGTCAAACATTCTCAGGCGCTCTTCTTATCTGCATCGATGGTCTCCAGAAGTGATATAGCTTCATTCAGCATTTTTTTCCGGTCACAGGTGAGACGGATAAACGGTTCAATTCCACCGTGGATAAAGACCTTCTGTCCGTATTTCGCCGTCACATTCATCAGTGCAAAACCGCTGAGCGGATTTTTCTGTCCGAACTGGAATACAAGCTTTCCGTTCTGCAGATATACTCTGGTGACGGACAGATTTCCCGCCAGATATCGGATATGGGAAATCTTCACCAGATTGATGACCTCCTGCGGCACATCGCCGAACCGGTCCAGCATCTCATCGATCAGTTCATCCTCGTCATCCGTATTCCGGATCGAGGCAATCTTCTTGTACATCTGAAGCTTCAGCGATTCATCTTCGATATACTGCTGCGGAATATAGGCAGGCATCGGCAGTTCCACTGAAGTTTCCTCTCTGTTTTCATTGACGATCTCACCCTGCAGTGCACGAACCGCATCATCCACCAGCTTGCAGTACAGTTCGTAGCCGATGTTCATCATGTGTCCGCTTTGTTCCGTTCCCAGCAGGTTACCTGCGCCCCGGATTTCCAGGTCGCGCATGGCCACCTTGAATCCGGCGCCGAATTCGGTAAATTCCCGGATGGCAGTCAGCCGCTTCTGAGCCACTTCTGTCAGCACCTTGTCTTTCTGATACATAAGATAGGCATACGCCAGCCGGTTGGAACGGCCTACGCGGCCCCGCAGCTGATACAGCTGGGACAGGCCGTACCTGTCAGAATCCATGATGATCATGGTATTGGCGTTGGGGATATCGATACCGGATTCAATGATGGTGGTTGCCACCAGCACGTTGTTTTCTCCGTTGATGAAGCTGAGCATCACATCTTCCAGCGCATGCTCGTTCATCTGGCCATGGCCCACAGCCACACGGGCCTCCGGTACCAGTTCCTCAATCCGGTCAGCAATCTTCTGAATGCCTCGAAC
>JAQXSU010000108.1 GCA_029219125.1 Bacillota bacterium | reverse complement strand
AACGAAGGAAAAAGAAGTGGAAGAGATGGTTCAGTTTGTGGATCAGACCTTCGGAACTTTAGACATCCTGGTTACGGCTGCAGCGACCTGGAGCTATGCCCATATCTATGATCTGCCGGAAGAAGCATTTCAAAAGGTCATCGATGTGAACCTGACCGGTGCATTCCGGACAGTGAAGCATGTGAGCCGGTACATGATTGAAAAGGAAATCCCGGGCAAGATGACTCTGATTTCCTCCAACTGTGCATGGCTTCCGTATCCGGTGTTTGGCGGCTATGCGCACTATGCGGCTTCCAAGGGCGGCGTGGTTGCCCTGACCATCGAGGCGGCGAAGGAATTGAAGCGGTTCGGCATCAAGGTCAATACGGTAGCACCCGGCGGCATGGCTACAGCCGGGGCCATGAACAATCTGGTACTGCCTTCTTTATCCGAGGAAAAGCAGGATGAACTGTTCGAAGAGATTTCTATTCCGCAGCTGGATGAAATCAAGACGGTGGATTCCGTTGCAAGAGTGGTGTATATGATGTGTACAGAGTTTGTGGACGGGATTACCGGTGAGTGCATCGTGCCGGATAACGGCATGACCCATAATATTATCACGCATCAGCCAGAGATTGAGGAATATCCTGCTGAATAGTAAATGAAAACGGAGAAAAGGGGCTGAACCTCGTATGACTGAACACACGCGGCGCAGCCCTTTCCGCTATGTGGATTGTAATGTTATGAAAGGAGATTTAGGATGCGTCTTGAAAATAAAGTGATCGTCGTGACCGGTGCGTCAGCCGGCATGGGCAGATGTATGGCAGAGACCTTCGTCCGCGAGGGAGCAAAGGTTCTGGCGGTGGCCCGAAGAAAAGAAGTGTTGGAAGAATTGAAGGCAGAAACAGCAGGCGGACCGGGTGTACTGGAAATCTTCACTGCAGACTGCTCCAGACCGGAGGACTGCGGGAAGATGATCGACTTCGCGGTGGAAACCTTTGGGCGGCTGGATGTACTGGTGAACAATGCGGGTATCATGGACGATTCCGCGCCTGCAGGTGAATTTGATGAAAGCAGGCTGCAGAAGATCTTTGACCTGAATACCTTCGGCGTATTGCATGCCATGAAAAAAGCCATTCAGGTCTTTCTGGCCCAGGGCAGAGAGGACGATGATGTGGACTGCGGCAATATCATCAATATTTCCTCCATTGGCGGGCGGCACCATATCGCCGGCGTGGTTTACTGCGCTTCCAAGGCAGCGGTGGATTCCATGACAAGAAATACGGCGCATATGTACATGGAGGAGGGAATCCGCTGCAACGGCATCGCACCGGGCGGTATCATCACGGATATCTTTACATCCATGCCGGAAACCAACGAAAAGGGCGGAGAAAAGGTCAACGAGCTGGTGGCATTCGCACCGCCGCTGGCGGAAGCAGATGCCATTGCAAACGCAGCGGTATATCTGGCATCCAACGAGTCCAGATATATGAACGGCCAGATTCTGACCCTGGACGGCGGCTGGATGAATCTGTAGAGGCAGGATAACCAGAAAGGAGAAAAAAATGAGCAGCAATGAAGATATGAAGAAACTGTTTGGGTATGAAGGAAAGACCGTGGTGGTTTCCGGTGCCTTTTCGGGCATGGGCCTTGCTGCAGTTAAATTGCTGACAGAGCTTGGGGCCAAGGTCTATGTGATCTGCCGGAGAAACGGCCGCCACAGCGAAATGCCATATCCGGTGGAAGGCGTCCTCTATGGGGATTTTGGGAAGAAAGAAGACCTGGATTATCTGGCAGCGGAGCTGGAAAAACTGCCGGAGGACATCTTTGCCCTCTTCCTCTGCCACGGCATAGCGCTGAAGAATGACGCATCCAACGCCCTGGAAGTGCAGAAGGTCAACTTCTTGGGGCACAAGTACCTGCTGGAAAAGATCATTCACAAGGTGGCAGATCGGGGATCCGTGAACATCATCAGTTCCACCGGTGGTTTCGGCTGGCAGGATAACGTGGAAAAATGCATGGAAGTCATCCAGACGAAGACGTATGAAGAGGCTATCGCCTGGTATAAAGCGCATCCGGAAGACATTCAGTCCGGTTATGTATTCTCCAAGCAGTGTCTCTGCACCTATGTAAAGGCCATGGTTCATGAGCCGATGTTCATCGATCGGAAGATCCGGCTGAATGCCATTAATCCGGGCAACACCATCACCGGACTGACCGACGATTTCAATCGGGAGTCCTCCCCGACAGGAAATGCGGAGGAAGGAAAGGCCATGATCGAAACCCTGTTCCTGGACAGCTGGAACGGGCACTGGGCCACTTCCGAGGAAATGGGGTACCCGCTGGTGGCCATCGGCAGCAATATTTTCAGCTATATGAGCGGACAGGTGATTTACTTTGATTACGGCATGAGCAGCGTATGGGAAATGGATGCGCTGATTTAGCTTTCGGTACTGGGCGGCGCGGAGAAATACTTAAATTTGGGCATTCTGTTTCTCCGCCGGATTCGCTAAAATATACACAAAAGATAAGAAAAATACGAATTCTGTACTTTTCATTTATCGCGGAATAAGGTAATATATTAGGGACGGGCAGTTTTTTTGCCTGTCCCGAAACAGACGCATATTGCACTGCAATCATATACGAAAAAACTGGGAGGTACGAAAATGACATTCAAATCCGATATCGAAATTGCACAGGCGTGCCAGAAGAAGAAGATCACGGAAATTGCCGCAGTGGCCGGGGTAGAGGAAAAATACCTGGAACAGTACGGCAACTATAAGGCCAAGGTGGACTACGCTTTATTAAAGGATAAGGCCGATGCACCGGACGGCAAGCTGATTCTGGTCACTGCCATCACGCCGACGCCGGCGGGCGAAGGAAAGACCACCACGTCCGTGGGTCTGGCCGATGGACTGCGCAAAATCGGAAAGAACGCGGTTGTGGCACTCCGGGAGCCTTCTCTGGGTCCTGTGTTTGGCGTAAAGGGCGGTGCCGCAGGCGGCGGATATGCCCAGGTGGTTCCGATGGAGGATATCAACCTGCACTTTACCGGTGACTTCCATGCCATCGGTGCAGCCAACAATCTGCTGGCAGCTATGCTGGACAACCATATTCAGCAGGGAAATGCACTGGGCATCGATGTGAAGCAGATCACCTGGAAGCGTGCGGTAGACATGAACGACCGGCAGCTGCGCCACATCGTGGACGGTCTGGGCGGCAAGATGCAGGGTGTTCCGAGAGAAGACGGATTTGAAATCACCGTAGCTTCCGAGGTTATGGCCATTCTCTGCCTGGCTTCCGACATTAAAGATCTGAAGGAAAGACTGGCCAGAATCATCGTGGCCTATACATATGACGGCAAGCCGGTAACGGCCCATGACCTGAAGGCGGAAGGCGCCATGGCAGCCCTGCTGAAGGATGCGCTGAAGCCAAACCTGGTGCAGACCCTGGAAGGCACCCCGGCATTCATCCATGGCGGACCGTTTGCAAATATTGCTCACGGCTGCAACTCCATCACGGCTACCCGCATGGCACTGAAACTGGGTGATTATGCGGTAACAGAAGCCGGATTCGCTGCAGATCTGGGTGCAGAAAAGTTCCTGGACATCAAGTGCCGTATGGCAGGATTTAACCCATCCGCAGTCGTCATCGTTGCTACCGTAAGAGCACTGAAATATCACGGCGGCGTTGCCAAGGCAGATTTGAACAACGAAAATCTGGCTGCTCTGGAAGCCGGTATTCCAAACCTGCTGCAGCATGTTTCCAATATCAAGAATGTATTCGGCCTGCCTTGCGTGGTTGCCATCAATGCATTCCCGACCGATACGGAAGCAGAACTGAAGCTGGTAGAAGAAAAATGTAAGGAACTGGGTGTCAACGTGGCTCTGTCCGAAGTATGGGCCAAAGGTGGAGAAGGCGGCAAGGCACTGGCAGAGGAAGTAGTCAGACTTTGCGAACAGCCGAATGATTTCCACCAGTCCTATGAACTGGATACAACCATCCAGGAAAAGCTGGAGACCATCTGCAAGAAGATCTACCACGCTGACGGCGTGGAGCTGACCGCCAATGCGAAGAAACAGGCAAAGCAGCTGGAAGAACTGGGCGTC
>JAQXSU010000107.1 GCA_029219125.1 Bacillota bacterium | reverse complement strand
TGCCTGAACCTATTTCCACAGTTTTTCCGGGTATTCTCCCTTGTCTTTCATGGATTGCAGGGCGTCGACCACCTGCTGTTTATCTTCTTTATACGTAACGCCAAACCACCGGTCCTGTGAATGAAGCACTTTGACCTGTGCTTTTCCTTCCCGGATCAGCCGGTCCACCACTCCCGGCAGGAAGTATTCGCCCTTCATTGGGTTTTCCGCAAGTGCCGTGTCGAGAAACGACGGAAAGCCTGCTTCCAGTTCCTTCATCATGGAAGGTGTGAAGCCCCAGAAGTTCATGGAAACCGTGGTGCCGCGGGTCAGCCTGGTGAATCCTGTCTGACTGCTTTCATCTGCATACACAATTTCTTCGTCCTGCCACTGAATCCGGGTTCTTTCTGTAATTTTCTCCAGTATGCCCGATGGAGTGGTTTCACAGATTCCCCGGGAAACATAGCCGTTTTCTGTCAGGGTGTTTTCCAGGGGATAGCCTACCATGCAGTACTGATATTTGTCGGTGTCTTCTGCCTGTTCCAGGAACGAATACATGCTCTGAAACGCGCCCGGTCCATAGTAGTCATCCGCGTTGATGACAGCAAACGGTCCGTCCACCACATGTCTTGCTGCCAGCACGGCATGACCGGTTCCCCACGGTTTTTCACGGCCTGCAGGTACTTCATATCCTTCCGGCAGATCCGCAAGCTCCTGAAATGCATATTCCACTTCCAGGAACCGTCCCGCCCGCTGGTCAATCAGGCTGCGGAATGCTTCCTCATTTTCTTTTTTTATGATAAAAACTGCTTTTTCAAATCCGGCCATCATGGCATCATACAGGGAAAAGTCCAGGATGATTTCTCCTTCGCTTCCTACCGGCTCAATCTGCTTCAGTCCGCCGAACCTACTTCCCATGCCGGCTGCCATGATTACTAATACTGGTTTTTTCATTGCCTTTTCCATTCTATCATCCTTCCTGAAAATCCCTGGCAAATCAGTTTGCCTTTCTCTTTATTTTATTACAATCCCGTGCAGGTTGCAAGTAGGTTCCGGTTTATGATAAAATATGGAAAGATGAAATACGGAATGATAAAGTCTGGAATGATAAAGTCCAGCGAGGAGGGGAAATTATGCTGAAAACCATGAAAGAAGCAGAGCGTGATGCCTGCCTGCAGGTTGCGGATCTGATGGTGGCTGCTGCCAAGACTGCGCCGAAGGGGAGCGGGAAGGATACGGTAGAAGCCTGCGTCGTAACCGGAAAAGAAAAGGATCTTCTGGCGGAAGCCATGCGTCAGCTGGGAGCGGAATATGAGGAAGAGTTCATCCTGCGGGATGCCGGAAATGTGGCAAGTAGCCACTGTGTGGTCATCATCGGCTGCCGCAGCACTCCGTTTGGCCTGCCGAACTGCCACATGTGCGGGTTTGAAAACTGCGGGGAAATGAAAAAGGCCGGTACAAACTGTGTGTTCAATCTGACCGACCTGGGGATTGCCATCGGCTCTGCTGTTTCCGTTGCAGCAGATCACCGCATTGACAATCGCGTCATGTACTCAGCCGGCAAGGGGGCTCTGAAAGCAGGTCTGCTCTCCAAGGAGGTAAGGGTCTGCTACGGAATTCCGCTGGGTGCCGAATCCAAGAGCATCTACTTCGACAGAAACCCGGGTGCCGTGCTGCGTTAAGGATAAAAAATTAAGTTGTTGTGTGGCTTGTATCTCTATTATAGCAGGCTTTTCACAGGTTTTCCTTATGATGGCAGACAAACATAAAGGACGTGTTTTGTACAAAATACAATTCACGTCCTTTTTTCTTTTCTGGTGTGCTTTTCGCTCTGCAAGCCTCGTCACCAGCGGTTAAATTTCGTCAGCATGTAAATCCGAATGGCAATGGATAAGCTTTCGTAGAACGCTTTGTCGTTGCTTTTCGGATCCACCATCTCCTGTATTTTTGCCAGCCGGTACCGCACTGTATTTTTGTGGCAGAACAGACGATCCGCCGTCTTTACCACGTCACCGCTGCACATAATGTATGCTGTGGCCGTATGCAGGAGCTCGCTTTCTTCAGGCTTCAGGATGGGTCCCAGATACTCTTCCATATATGCTTTCATATTCGGTGAATTGATCTCCGGTACGATGAATCGGTAAATCCCCATCTCCTCATAACGTCGGGATGGAGTTTTTTCCATCCGGGCCACGATACAAGCCCAGAAGGCTTCGCGAATACAGCGGCCGAAATCTTCTTCCATCAGCTTGATGGTGCTGTATCCCATCCTGCAGTTTTTTCTGTCCAGGCCCAGCTGAATGCACAAATCTTCCAGCAGGGCGGCAAACCGGCTTTCTTCCGGTTCGTCCTGGCTGAGAATGATAAAATATCCGCGTCGGAATTTACAGAGGGCTGTTTTTCTCCGCAGTCGGTCAGAATCCAGATGCTGGCGTACCAGCGTTTCGACTTTCTCCGGTTCCCGGTCCTCATCCCAGACTGCTACAACACCGATAAATTTTTTCAGATTCGGATTGATCCTTCGGCAGAATTTCAGCTCCTCCTTCTGGTCCATTTCCTTATCCAGAACTTTTTCCAGATCGTTTTCTATGGCCAGAATGTCATTTCCGCGATTCAGCTCGTTGGTCACCTGAAGCACCACATCCTCGAAAAATTCATCCCCGCCGAATTTCAGGATCGGGAAATCGTTGCTGTCCGCAAAGCGAAGCACTTCTTCCGGAAGTTCATTGATAAATACCGGTTTATAGGCGAAACAGCTGACGTTCAGCTCATAAAGGCGCATAACTGTATCCAGAATCATGTCCGGATTATCCTTGGCAAAAAGCAGACTGGAGATTGCAATGCTTTCTCCTTCAAAGATCCTGTCCCTGTCCATTCCCACGCCCTGCACAAACTCAAAATCCAGAATCTCCGTTCTGGTGATGGGCCGATCGAGCCCGCCGGCACCGGCTACCAGTTTGAAATTTTTCATAATATTCAGATCGAATAAATCTTTTACTGTCAGACCCATCTGTCATCCTCCTATTCCTTTCCGCAGCATTTCTGCGCATCCCACACCTCAAGAATCACCAGAAAGATCAAAAGCACACCGCCGCCGATACACCAGCCTGCAAGCACGTCTGTCGGCCAGTGTACACCCACGTAGATCCGGCTCGGTCCCACCAGCACCGCCAGAAGCAGGCAGATTCCAGACAGAACATTCCGCAGCACCGGACGATTGCAGTGCTTTCGGATCAGATAAAAGAGCAGTCCGAACACAATCACAGAAGTTACAGAATGTCCGCTGGGAAAGGAGAAACCACCCTGCTCCACCAGATGCAGGGCTGCATCCGGACGCGGCCGCAGAAACAGATGCTTCATGGGTTTATAGATGGCCAGTCCGCTGAGAGCCGCCAGTGTCACAGGAAAACCGTATTTCTTCCTGCCCGGAAACGGTGAAAGCACCAGTATGATGCACAACACCACGATGGTAATGGTATCCGAAGTGTGGGTCAGCGGAATGATCAGGGTGTTCAGCCACTGGCTTCTGAGCGAGAAAAACCAGTCCTGTACACAGCGATCCAGCGGCGTCACGCCGCAGTCATATACAGAGCCCACCTGCCAGCTGATATAAGCTGCTGCGGCAAACAGCAGCAGAGCAGCTGCCAGCATGAAGCCATATTTTCTCTTTTTTATTCTCGTTTTACAATTTCCCATCCGTTTTCTCCCTCGTTTTTTCTTCCATCTCAGATATTACTTTAATTATACACGTTTTCTGTGGAAACTGCCACCTGTTTTATGTTACAATACTATCAAATACTGATCGGAGGAACAAGCACTGTGAAAATCATAGCGAATATACCAGGCTTTTCTGTCATTGCCAGAGGCCTGCTGAAAGTAAGAAAATATAATCATCTCATCGACGACGCTCGGGCGGCCGGAGAACTGGAAAAAGAACAGCAGTATATCAAAGAAGCCGTATATGACTTTTCTTCGTATGTATCAGGAACCCTGGATCTTTCCTTCAACGTGATCCATCCTGAGAATCTCCCGCAGAGCGGTCCTGCCGTCTATATTGCAAACCATCAGTCCTATGCGGATATTCTGGCTTTCATGTGCTGTGTCAGAAACCACCAGCTTGCCTATATCGCCAAGGATACCCTGGAAAAAATCCCTGTCTTCGGCAAGTGGGTGAAGCGGATCCGCGGCATTTTTATTCATCGTGGAGACGCCAGAGCGTCTCTGGCCACCATCAATGAAGGAGCCGATTATCTGAAGCAAGGGTTTTCTCTTGTGATTTTCCCGGAGGGTACCAGAAGCCATGGCGGACAGATGGCAGCCTTCAAACCGGGAAGCTTCAAGCTTGCCACCAAAGCACGGGTTCCCATCGTGCCGATTTCTCTCAACAGAGGGTATCACATCTTCGAGGATCAGGGTGTGCTGACAAAGCACCACTCCATGGAATTTCTGGTCCATCCGCCGATCGAAACTGCCGGTATGGACCGTCATCAACTGGCCGAGCTTCCGCAGCAGGTGGAGGATATTGTCCGTCAGGGACTGGAAGAGCTGCAGCGACAGGAAACAAATCACGAATAAAAAAAACTCCGGATGCACAGGTTTTCTGCCTGTTCAAACGGAGGTTTTTTTCGGACTTTATCTTCCCAGACCCAGACCGAAGTGATCCTTCACTCTTGCCATGGTCTTCTGTGCGATGGCGTCAGCGCGCTGGGCACCATCCTTCAGAATATCGATCAGCTCTTCGGAATGACGGATTTCTTCGTACCGGCTGCGGATCGGTGCCAGTGCTTCCACTGTAACTTCTACCAGATCCTTCTTGAAGTCGCCGTATCCCTTTCCTTCATATTTCGCTTCCAGATCTGCCACGGAAATGCCGGACAGCACGCTGTAGATATTCAGCAGATTGCTGATGCCAGGCTTGTTTTCCACATCGAATTTCACGACGCCATCGGAATCGGTGGTGGCCTTCATAATGGATTTTTTGATCTTGGCAGGATCGTCCAGAAGAGAGATCCGTGAATGGATGTTCTCCGCGCTCTTGCTCATCTTTTTCGTCGGATCATCCAGGGCCATAATGCGGGCGCCTTCCTTCAGATAGCGGCCTTCCGGAATGACGAAGGTCTTCTTGTATTTGTTGTTTACCCGGGTGGCAATGTCGCGGCACAGCTCAATA
>JAQXSU010000106.1 GCA_029219125.1 Bacillota bacterium | reverse complement strand
CGGTGCAGTGCCGTATGATTCCTTTGCCTGCCCCTGGGATTCGTCTATGTAAACACAATGCTTCATAGAGTGGACAAATAAGGAGGCGGGGCAGCGGGCCTGCCGGGTCAGGCAGGTCCGTTGCTCCGCTTGGATGAAAAGTCGTCATTCGGAAACTGAAAAAACAATCAAAAAGCTGCAGCCTGTGGATTTCTTTCCCTCCGGCTGCAGCCCGTTTTCGCTGTACCTTTTTCTTTTATCAGGACGAATGATCTGCATCTCCCCAATAAAAAACTTCACCCTGTGCTTCTCCGGCACCGTGAATGATGCGGCTTCATGCATGTTTCCTGACTCAGAGATCTTCACCACGGTCTGCCTTCCCACGAACCTGTTTCGCAGTGGCGCTTTCTGAACCGCAGTTCCCTCCTTACAGTGGCGGGACCGTGCAGGACTTTCACCTGCTTCCATCTTAGCTTCCCTCCGGCCAAACACCGTCACTGGCGGATTGCGCTGCAGAGGAAAGAACATGAACCGTTTCTTTCAGTTTTCGTTCTTATCATATCACAACTTTTTTTCCTTTACAACCCCGGACCGAAAAAAAGTGTTCGAAACATCATTGTATTTTCACAGGAATCGGTTATACTTGAAGTAGACACGACGATACATACAGACGATACATATAAAGGAGAAAACAGATTTTGACAGCAGAAAGAACCACACCTTTTACCATAATCCGGGGCGGCCTTGCTGAAACATCCCTGACAAGCCGGAAAGCTTTTCTGTCTTCCTATGTGACGGATACCCGGCTCATGGGAGTGACCGGCGTTTACATTCACTGGGCTCTGCCGGAAAATACTGTCCTGACACATTTTCATCAGTTTTTCTACTTCGATGCGGAAGAATTCGGCTTCGACACGTATAAAGGCGTCCTGACCGGCGAAGACGGCGAAGGTCTGGAAGAACTTCACGATGTGGAAAATGCCCTGCTGGGCGGTCTGGGCGGCAAACAGGTCAATTTGTCCGAGAAGGAAGCCATCTATATGGTGCAGGAATATGCCGCACTGAATCAGCGCAGCGGTCTGGAACTTCCGGAGGGCTATGAGGAATATGCGTTTCTTCTGCAGTCGCAGATTACCATGGACCGGACAGAGGAATACGTGCTGATGTCCAAGCAGTGCCCAATCCTCACCTCACCATATCAGGTAATCAACTATTTTCTCATGCGCTGTTTCGGCAAAGACTTCGGGGCTGCCAAATTCCTGACGAAACACTATGTCCGGACCAATCTCTTTCCGGAGCATAAGATGGCAACTCTGTTCAAGAACACCATCGACCCTGCGCCGGATCCTGACAGCGGATTCAACACCGGCTATCACTGCACAGACGGCGACCGGGATTTCGGCACATTCCAGACTCACACCTCTTACCTTTGCGAGTCGCTTATCGAATATGATCAGGAATTCTATCTGGTGGTCACCCAGGTGACACTGGACAACCTGCGGGTGGTCCGGTTCGAAAAGGTTTCCTCTTTCCGAATCTCTGCGGCAGAAGCGGTCATGATGCTGACACGTCCTGAATACGTTACTGTCTTCGACTGGTTCGAAGATGCACCGGCATTCACACGTAATTCCACGCAGCTGACCCGGCGCGCCATGATCACGCCCCACGAAAACGGCAGCCTGTTTATGATTTTTCACCCGCACAACAATCACGTGAACAAGCAGGTCTATCTGCTGAACGATGATGTGCTGGGCAATTACTACGTCTCCGACAGCGGTCAGCTGCTCCTGACGTCCTATACGCAGGAAGGAATCCGTGCCATGGAAGCCGATTTTATCACCTCCGGACTTTGCTCCTATGCTGCTCTGGCAGGAAAATATCAGTTCGGCGAGCCGGTACTGGATGAGTTCATGTCCAGCGGTTTTGAGGATTTCACTGATTTTGCGTCTTTCATCGCCAAGGACATGTATGACGGCGAGGATTGATTTTCTGCTTCTTCGCAAAATCTTTTCGCCCGGTGCTTTTCGCAAAAAAAGGGAATGCTTCTCCGGCATTCCCGTATTTTTTATATTATTGAATTTCTTTTTTCTTCTTAGAACGGAATGCCTTCCGGTCCGCAGCTTTCTTCACAGCTTTCGCATGCTCCGCTGCAGCAGCCTTCTTCACTCTCCTCACCGAATTCTTCATCTGCCATGCTTCCGTCTTCGCAGTATGCATCGTAGCCGTCATCGTAATATTTTTCGATCTGGGAAAGTCTTCTGTCCACAGAGACCGTCTTCCTGCAGAGCATGATGAACATCATAAGCAACTCGAAGACGATGCGCAGTGCAACGTTCAGCACAATCAGCTGGCAGATGCCCATGAGGAAGGATCCCAGAATGATGGATACGATGCCGCATACTGTCGCACAGCAGGTTCCGACAATATACAGGAAACGCAAGATCTCTTCTGCATAAAACCGGTTGAAATTCATAAGATTATACAGTTTTTCCTTCACGCCAGTATATTTTCCTTCATTCTTTTTGCGAAAGAACGTAAAGAACAGAAGGATTCCCAGCAGCACAGAAATCACTGCTGCAATCCCCAGTATGATTCCATGGTTCACATAGTTCATAATCGGTGTCTGATAATAATAGCTGTACATTATTTTTCCCCTTTCCGGTCCTGCACCGGTCAAGCCGGTACCTGTTTTCATAATTCTATCATACACCATGACCCGGTATGTATACAATGGTCGATTTGTGAAAAAAATACGAAAATTCTGTTTATTTGCCGAATTATGTCAACCTGTGTTCGTCCTTTCGCAAACAAGATTTAACATGGATAAAACCTTTATTTTTCAATCCGTTCCCCGTTTATCCACATGATTTTACAATATTGTATACAATTATATTCACACTATCCTGTGGATAACTTTGTACTTCATATTTGTTGAAAATTCAAGGCATTACACGTCATTTTCCATTTGTCAAGAGCAAAGTTATCCACATATTTTACATAAAAAGATCATTCTGTTTTCTGCCTGTTCGCACTTTCCACCACCGGTATGTTTTTTCTCTCTTCAAGGCATAATTTTTCATTGATCCCCTTCCAGATTGCCTCCGCCAGCTTTCGTTGATACTCCGGGGTTTTCAGCTTCTCTGCCTCTGCAGGACAGGAGAGAAATCCACATTCCACCAGTATGATTCTGCACGGCGGATCCTGGAAAAGAAGAATATCCTTTTTCTTCATGGCAGTGCGCTCCCGTCCGTCAGAAATGTCTGTTTCCAACGCATTCTGCACTGATTCGGCCAATGCCCTGCTGCTCTGTTCTCTGGTCTGTTCGTCTGTTCGCGTGCTCTGGCTGCCCGGTTCATCGGCTGGATAAAAAACCTGTGCTCCGTATACGCTGGTGTTCTGTGGAAAGCTGTTCAGATGAATGGAAACCGCCAGATCAGCACCGGCTTCCTTCATAATTTCCTTTCGCCGCAGCAGATCTTCTCTTTTTTTCGATGCAGAGGTTTCATCCATGTACAGCGCTTCGTCCTGCTCTCTGGTGAGGATTACTTCCACCGGATACTGCTTCGCGATATCCGCCAGTTCCAGAGAGATCGCCAGATTGATGTCCTTCTCTTTCGTGCCGTCTGCTGCCTGTGCCCCTCCATCGAAGCCCCCGTGTCCTGCATCGATGACCAGTACCGGCAGATCCTGCATGCCGGAAACGGGAACAGACGCAGGAAAAGCGGATGCCGTCATGAACCAGAAGCAGAAAAGAAAGCCAGAAGAAAATGCAGCACCGGCTGCAAGGATTTTGGGAAGTGTCTTTTTCATAAAAAGCCCGGCCTTTCTCGATTTCTTAAGAAAGTTTATGCCGCGGCGTTTGCAATCTTTCCTGGTTGTGGTATGATATTGGCAGAAAAGAACAAGGAGGCTTTCCATGAGTACCATTCGATTATATAAAGAAGATGTTTATATGCGGGAGGCGTCGGCCCACGTCACCTCTGTCGGCGAAAAAAAAGGACATGCTCTCGTGACCCTGGACCAGAGCCTGTTTTTCCCGGAGGGAGGCGGCCAGAGCTGTGACCGGGGCACCCTGGCCGGGTTTCCGGTACTGGATGTTTTCGAACAGGAGGGGGAGGTCTTTCATGTAGTTGACTGCCAGCCTTCCGATTTACCGGAACCGGGAAGCAATACAGAGGTCGCACTGATTCTGGACTGGGCCCATCGGTTTGATAATATGCAGCGCCACTGCGGCGAGCACATCGTCAGCGGGGCATTTTACCGGGAATACGGCGGTGTGAATCATGGTTTCCATATGGGGGATCAGTACATGACACTGGACATCCGCCTGGAAGGAAATCCGGATTATGATAAGGTCACCTGGGAAATGGCGGAACACATTGAGCTTTGTGCCAATCAGGTCATCTGGTCCGGTGCACCGGTGATCACACGTCATTTTGATACCTTTGAGGAGGCATCCCGTCTGCCTCTGAGAAAGGCCCTTACCATCGATAAGGATATCACCATCGTCAGCGTCGGCGATCCGGACAGTCCGGCAGACTGTGTCGCCTGCTGCGGCACCCATCCTGCCACGGCGGCGGAAGTGGGCATGATCAAGATATATAAAGTGGAGAGCAACAAGGGAATGTTCCGGATCTATATGGAGGCGGGTCAGAGAGCCTTTCGCCGGTATCAGCAGGAGTATGATGTGCTGACGGAACTGGGGAATCGCCTGTCTGCCGGCACGGACGACCTGATGAAAAAATATCTGGCACAGCAGGAAAAGGCTGCAGAAGCCCGTCAGCAGCTGGGTCAGCTGCGCCGTTATGTAATCGCTCAGGAAGCAGAGAAAATCCGTGCTGTGCTGGCAGATGCCGTGAATGCTCCGGATCCTGCTTCTGCTGCTTCCAATCCGGCCTTCTGCTATGACATACTCACGGTGGATGACCTTCTGAATCTGGCGAAGGAACTCCAGGGGCAGATTCCGAAGATCCTGTTTCTGGTGCACCGCCCAAGCCATACGGTGCTGCTGTGCTCCGACGGCAAGCCGGACTGCGGAAAGCTGGTGAAGGAAAACGCCTCCATCTACGGCGGCAAAGGCGGCGGAAGCGCAACGACGGCCCGGGCCATCTTCCAGAAGGAAGAATATGTGGATACCTTTATGGATCTGATCGATAAACATCTGCGATAATGCAATAAGAAGAAAAGAACCGCACTCTGCGGTTCTTTCTGTTTTCGCATCATTTTCAAGATTGGATTATGGCTCGCTGAGAACATACACCGTAGTCCACCGTGCTCCCCACAGCATACACTGTTCAAAGCGCTCCATATAGAGGTCTACCGTGTTTCCCTTGATGGCACTGCCTACATCATTGGCAATGGCATAACCATAACCCTCAATATACAGCTTTGATCCCAGCGGAATCACCTTCGGATCCACAGCCACAGTGCCGTAGGTGCACGGCAGGCCATAGGATCCGCTTGGATTTCCTCTGAAGTAATAGGATACGGCACGTACATTTTCAATCTTCCGTTCATACTGCAGTCCGGAAGGCTTGCCGGAGGATATCTTCGTTCCATAACCGATGATCTTATTCCGTTTCTTCTTCAGAGTCTCTGAATTCACCAGCTCTCTTGCAGTTTCTTCTCCGTCCACATAGGTGACGGAAAAAGTCTCACGAATCTTTCCTTTCCTGCCCTT
>JAQXSU010000105.1 GCA_029219125.1 Bacillota bacterium | reverse complement strand
GACAGAGCTGGAGAAAATTCATGGGATATGCCGAAAATACGGTCTCTATCTGTTTCTGGACGGTGCACGGCTGGGCTACGGGCTCACCGCACCGGCAAATGACGTGACCCTGTCCGATATCGCTCGGCTGACTGATGTGTTCTATCTGGGCGGCACTAAATGCGGCGCCATGATTGGGGAAGCCGTGGTCATCCTCAACCGACAGCTGCAGCGGGATTTCCGCTTCTATATGAAACAGCGGGGCGCCGTGCTGGCCAAGGGCTGGCTCATGGGACTGCAGTTTGCAGTGCTTCTCCGGGGAGGCATGCCGGGAACGAAAGAGGAACCGCTGTATTTCTCGGAAACCCGCCGGGCAGCAGAATATGCCATGACCCTCCGGGACGCCTTCCGCACCAAAGGCATTCCGTTCTTCGTGGAGAGTCCCACCAACCAGCAGTTTGTTATCTTAAGCGATACCCGGCTGCAGGCCCTGGAAGACGCCGGCCACCTGGTTGAATACATGGACCGGACCGACGGGACCCACCGCTGCGTCCGCTTCTGCACCAGCTGGAGCACCCGTCCGGAAGACCTGGAGAAGCTGCTGGCAGATATTGCGCAGCTTTAAGGCAGACGACTGTCAGAGGAACGACAGAGTACAATCATTTGAACATTCGAACGAAAAAAAGCAGCCGGAAAGCCGGAACACATGTCAGTCCCGAAATCGGCTGCTTTTTCTCTGCAAAAAATGGAGCGAGGAGTCCAGATACAGGCAGGGACTCCTCTTGAGTTGGGCGATATAGTGGAAAATGTGAGACAGTCTCAAATGTCAATTCCTAAGATGTCGTCTGTCTCTTTTTTTCATAAGCCTATTATACAGATATGAGGAAAAATGTCAATAGGAATTTTGTAATTTTCATCTAATTTTCATGTTTTTTTGTGTATTTTTTGTGGTGTATGCACAATTCTTCTACAGACACAGTTCCATGTCATACCAGACCGCACCACCATGCTCCGATGCGGACGGTCCCATCTTTTCAAACCCGAACCGGCTGTACCAGTCCAGCTTTTCTTCCTTGCAGGCCAGAATGATTCGCTTCATGCCTGCTTCCCTGCATAAGAAGATAATGGTCCGGACCAGAAGCTCGCCGATTCCCTTTCGCTGCTGTGCAGGGTCCACCCCGATGGCCAGGAACGCAAAGGTATCTCCGGAAGGATATGTGTCTGCCTCATACATGGCATCCCGGATGCCTCCGTCTGTTCCGGCTTCCACCGGAATTCCGCAGATGTAGCCGACAATTTCATCCCCGATCTTCGCAGAGCGGAACCAGTAGGGATACTTCTCCATCCGGTAGGCAAACGTTTCCTTCACCGCAGCCTCCTCCGGCGGAAACGTCATCTGTTCAATCTCAATAAGCCGGTCCAGCTGTTCCGGCAGTGCTTTTTTTATTTCAATCATCTTCCTAATCCCTCCAAAAGTTTCTTATGCAAACAATCCCGCAGCCACCGGCAGCCACACCGGCACCACGAAAGTCAGAATCGTTCCGCTGATCAGCGCCACCAGTGACAGCTCCGGCCCCACATACCGGCTCACCGGCACCAGCATGGTATCCATGCAGCCTGCCGCACCGCTGGCAATGGGACTTCCCTTGCTGATCCGGATCAGGACCGGCAGCTGCAGCACTGTAAACACATCCCGCGACACGTTGACGATAAATCCATAGGTACCCGCTTCGATTCCCCAGGTTTCCGTCATAAAAGCCCCCGTCAGACTGTAGTATCCCATGCCGCTTGCACTGGTTACCGACCAGGCAGTCGGCACTCCCAGGACCAGGCCCGCCAGAAAGCCGCCCAGCATGCATCCGAGAAAAATCGCCAGGGGAAGGAACAAAATCCGCAATCCCAGCTTTCGTATGTATCCAAAGACGCTTTTATTGGAGGCCAGGCTGACACCAACGCCGGTGTACAGGAAGACCAGAGAAACGGTCAGTGCCGTATCCAGCCATGCTGCTTCATGACCGCCAAGGAGAAGCCAGCCTGCCAGAATCCCCGCCAGAATAAAACCGGGCATCACCAGAACCAGCGGCGAAAAACCGCTTTTCCCGTCCCCTTCAGATTCTGCAGCCACCTGAAGACGGATTTTTTCCAGCGGCATGACGGTCCTTTCACAAAGCACCACCAGGCCCACACTGCACCAGATTGCCGCCAGGGAAATCAGCAGGCAGCCTGCACCGATCTTTCCCAGGTTTCCCATCACTTCTTCACTGGTTCCAATATTGATGCCGATGACCGCCATGAGCACCACCAGAGCCAGATTCATCAGCCGGTCAAACCAGGTCAGCACCGGCTGCGGCAGGCCTTTCCAGTTGATGGCTGCCCCAAGAGCCAGGCAGATAAATGGTACATATACATTCATTCACAAAGTCCCTTTCCATGTTTCTTCGACTGCACCGGTTCTGAAATCACAGGGTTCCGGTCAGTGTCAGCGCCGCAATACAGGTTTTCACCCCTGCCGGCAGCAGGCTTTCGTCGAAATCGTAATGGCTGCTGTGCAGGCCATCGGACAGATTTCCCAGAAGTGCCATATAGCTTCCTGTGCCGCCGTGGCTTCTCACCCGGTCCAGGAAAAAGCAGAAGTCGTCAGCCGTTCCCGTGTTGACCTGGATCTCCTGCGACCAACAAATCTCAGGAACAAGACACTCCGCAGTCTCTGCAATCTTAGCTGCCAAATCTGCATCCCCGCCTCCGGCAGGGCTCTTTCCTGTGATCTCCATATCCCAGCTGCATTCATACATCTCCGCAGCTGCTTTGACACAGGCAGTGGCTCTGTCGAAGAGCCTTGCCTCCACCGCTGTTTCTGCACCTCTTGTTTCTGCCTGGAAGGTGCAGCTTTCAGGAACCACATTTCGTGCGGTTCCGCCGCTGATGGTTCCCACATTCAGTCTCGATGATCCTCTGCCGTCCTGCAGAAATCCGTTCATGGCGGAAATCGCTGTCACTGCCGCCAGAATTGCACTATGCCCTTCCTGCGGTGCGCCGCCGGCATGGGCCGGCTTTCCGGTAAATGTCACGCCCCACTTGGTGGTAGCCAGAAGACCGGTCTGTGTACCTGCCAGAGCCGGACATTCTTTTTCGGTTGGATAAATGTGCATTCCCAGCATCACATCCACATCATCCACAATGCCGCTTCCCACCATCGCCAGGGCTCCTTTGACACCTTCCTCTGCCGGCTGGAAAATCACTTTGATCTTTCCTTTCAGCAGATTTCTGTTTTCCTGCAGAATTCTGGCAAGCACCATACCCATGGCAGTATGTCCGTCGTGACCGCAGGCATGCATAAAGCCCGGGTTCTTTGATCTGAAATCCAGCTGATTGGGCACATGACTGCTGTCTTCTGTTTCCTCCACCGGCAGTGCATCCATATCAAAGCGGAATGCAACGGTCGGACCCGGCCGGCCGCCTTCGATCTCGAAGGCGGCCCCGGTGTAGCCACCGGCTTCTTCGACCCGTCGAAGAACGGCCGGGTCCGCACCCTGGCCCAGCGCCCGACGTCTGTGGGAAGTCAGACTTTCCTCCGAAGGAAAATCCAGAACATTTCCTTCATCTATGATTTCTTTTCCGAGCGCCGCTGTCAGGCCCCCGTTCTCCAGATAGCGAACCACCTGACAGGTGGTCCGAAACTCCGTCCAGCAGGTTTCCGGATACATGTGCAGATCCCTGCGGATCTCCGTGCAGTCCGGGGCCAGACGGTCTGCCGCTTCCATCAGTATTTTCAGCGCCGCCTCTGCGGAGATTGTATCATTTTTATTTTTATTTTTATTTTCATTTTTAATCTCTGATTTATCGTTCTGTTCCGTCATCTTTTCTGCCTCTCCTCTTGTATTTCTCGTTCTGTTTCTTTCTTAAATTTACTCTACCATCTTATCTCAAAGCCCTGCTCCTGTCAATCCGCACACCATGTATTCCAGACACGCCGCATCCGCCGGGAGGACGGATTTTGTTCCGTCTTCGTCAAGATCAGCGGCCGTAACGTTAATCCTCCGTCAAGAACCCTCTGCAGGTATTGAAATTGACAAACTCTTCACATATGATGAAGGCAGATTCATACATTAGGGAATGAAGGAGGGATACATATGTTTAAAAAATTTACCAACGGCTGCGTCCGGATCGTGAATCGCTGGCTGCCGGATCCGTTTTTATTCGCAATCATTCTGACCATCGTTACATTTGTTTCATCCATGATCGGAACGAGGCAGAATCCCATCGAGCTGGTCAATGCGTGGGGCGGTGACGGAGGTCTGTGGGGACTTCTGACTTTCTCCATGCAGATGGCTCTGGTTCTGGTCTTCGGCTCTGCCATGGCGTCCGCCAAAGTCTGCAAGCGAGCGCTGGGTGCCATCGCTTCTGCGGCTCATGACAAAAAGAGCGCTGTTCTCATCGTCACATTCGTAGCAACCATCTGCTGCTGGCTCAACTGGGGCTTCGGTCTCATCGCCAGCGCCCTGCTGGCCAGGGAGGTTGCCCGTCACGTGAAGGATGTGGACTATCCGCTGCTGATCGCATCAGCATATTCCGGTTTCGTTATCTGGCATGCCGGCCTGTCCGGTTCCATCCCGCTGCTGATGGGTGCATCCGGCGGCACGGAAATTCTGGGTGTCATGTATTCTGCTCCGACCAGTGATACCATTTTTCACCCGGCCAACCTGGCAATGTGCATCATCATTCTGCTGACCATGCCGCTGATCAACTACGCCATGCACCCGTCCAAAGAGCAGACGATCCTGGTGGATCCCGCCTCGCTGGAAGAGGAAACCGAACGTGAATATAAGATCGACACACCGGCAGAAAGGATTGAACACAGCCGGATCCTGTGGATCATCACCCTGGTGCTGGGCTTTGCATACATCATCTACTATTTCGCCGTCAACGGATTTTCCCTGGGACTGAATATCGTCAACATGATCTTCCTGTTTATCGGTATCCTTCTCCACGGGGATCTGCGCCGGTATGTGGATGCCATCGGTGATGCGGCTTCCGGTGCGGCAGGTATCCTGCTCCAGTTCCCGTTTTATGCCGGGATTATGGGCCTGATGGTGGCGAAAAACGGAGATGGTGTTTCCCTGGCAGGCATCATTGCAGACTTCTTCGTAGGAATCTCCAACGATGTGACCTTCCCGGTGCTGACCTTCCTGTCCGCTGGTATCATTAACTTCTTCGTGCCTTCCGGCGGCGGCCAGTGGGCGGTACAGGCGCCGATCGTCATGCCTGCCGCATCCGAAATGGGCATCGAGTATGGCAGAGCTGCCATGGCCATTGCCTGGGGTGACCAGTGGACCAACATGATCCAGCCGTTCTGGGCACTGCCTGCCCTGGGGATCGCCGGCCTTTCTGCCAGAAATATTATGGGGTATCTGGTGGTCATCACCATTTATGTGGGCATCATCGCCTGTCTTGGCTTCGTGGCGTGGGCATACTTCTTCTAAATCTGACGTTATCAAAGGGACTGCTTTCGGTTTCGAGAGCAGTCTTTTTCTTTGTTCTGAAGAGCAGCTTAATAATTTTAAGAAATTTCTCTGTTTTTTTTCATATATTCAAGCGTGTAAAACTTGACAAATTATTAACACAGGATTACAATCTCCTTGAAGGTATATTTTGCGTCCTTATTACAGGACGCAGAGGAGGTAATGTTATGTTTAAAAAATTTACAAACGGCTGCGTACGCGTCGTAAACCGCTGGCTGCCTGACCCATTTTTATTCGCAATTATTCTGACGATTGTGGTATTCATCGCATCCATGCTCGGTACTCAGCAGGGTCCTATGCAGCTGGTTCAGGCCTGGGGACAGGATTCCGGCTTCTGGGGACTGCTTGCATTCTCCATGCAGATGGCTCTGGTTCTGGTTCTCGGCTCTGCCATGGCTTCTGCAACAGTCTGCAAGAAGGCACTGGGTGCAATTGCTTCCACAGCACACGATAAGAAGAGTGCAATCATCATTGTAACCTTCGTATCCACCATCTGCTGCTGGCTCAACTGGGGCTTCGGTCTGATC
>JAQXSU010000104.1 GCA_029219125.1 Bacillota bacterium | reverse complement strand
CGGATTTACCGCTGCGGAGAGGAAAAGGGCTTTTTCCTGGTGGAGGAAGAGTACATCGACGGCATCTGTCTGCAGGACATGCTGGACGGCGGAGCCAGACTGGATGAAAATCAGGCAGCAGATGTGGTCAGAAAGGTCTGCCGGGCGCTGAACGTGCTCCATGAAGCCGGTTTCGTCCATCGCGATGTGAAGCCGGAGCACGTGATGCTGACGCCGGAGCACCGGATCGTCCTCATCGATCTGGATGCATCCATGCGGATTTCTCCGGAAAAGGACACGGACACCAGGCTGCTGGGAACGGCCATTTACGCTGCGCCGGAGCAGTTCGGCCTGACCCGGTCCGACGTGCGGACGGACATCTACTCCATGGGAATCCTGCTGAATGAGCTGCTGACCGGAGCGCACCCGGCGGTGACCCGCTACCGGGACGGCAGGCTGGACGGGGTCATCGAAAGGTGCATTCAGATGAATCCCCAGGATCGGTATCAAAATATGGACGAGCTGACGACAGCCCTTTCTTCCGCGCACACCAGCGGCAGAACTTCGCAAAATCTGCATCGCAGATGGTTTCTACCTGTGGCGGCCTGTGTGGCGTGCCTGGGGATTCTGGTCGGGGCTGCGGCACTGCCGGATGGGAAGGCAGAGATACAGGACATGCCGCCGGCAGATGGCAATGCAGTCAGCACTGCGGACCATGCTTCGGCGCAGACGGCGGGCGATGCCGATGCGGCAGACGAGGCAGGTTCAGAAGACGAGGCCAGCGGGGCGAGTGCGGCAGACAAGGCGAGTGCTGAAGACGAGGCCGGCGCGGCGGATGCGGCAGCTTCGGCTCAAGCGAGCACGTCGTCTGAGAGCGTAACCTCTGACAAGACTCCGACGCAGGGGAATACTGCAGCCACCACGAAAAAAACGGAAGCCAAATCGCCTGATACCGATGAAAAGAAGTTTGACCCGGCGGCTCTGAGCAGGACGAAGCGGATCCGTCTGAAATGGCGTGCCAGTGAGATCGAGGACGGGTCAGGATTCGGTAAGCATCAGTTTGACGACCGGGTAGAGGTGCTCCTCGACGGAAAAAAGACCAGCGACTACTTGGTGTATCTGGAGGACAGCAGCTGCGGGACTGCAGTGAAGGAAAGCGATGGCAGGCTGCATCTGGTTGCGGCGAAAGAGGGGGAATGGACCATGTATGTGGTGTGCGGTAAGGAATATGCCGCATTCCGGTGGAAAACCACGGCAGCCGAACCGGCAGACGAGACCGATAATCTCACATTGCACTGGTCCGGCTATGTCAATGGTCCCGGAAGTTGTTTCGGAGCAACCTACTTCGACGATGACATTACGGTCTGCTTCAACGGCCAGCCGATTTCCAATTATACGGTGGAGCTGGGAGACCCGGAGCAGGGAACTGCAGAAATCAATGCAGACGGAACACTGCATCTGAGATGGCTGAAGAAGGATGTGAAGCCTCTGATCATTACATATAAGGGAACACCGTATGTCTTCCGATGGGCTACGGATTGACAGGCTACGGATTAGAAGGATGGAGTATATAGAATGGCAATGGAGATTGATTCCGTTCTGACGGAAAGGGACGGGCGGCTGATAAAAAAACTGCGCATAAAGGAAAACAATGCAGTCCTGGTGATGGAGAACGGGGACGGCTGTGTTTACGTGCTTCGGATCTACCGGCAGGAGATTCCGGCGTACCGGATGCTGGAAGGGCACGAGTGCGAAAGCCTGCCGGCAGTGTATCACTGCGAGATCCGGGACGGATTTTTCCTGGTGCAGGAGGAATATATCGAAGGCATCTGCCTGCAGGATATGCTGGACTGGGGCGCCAGGCTGGATGAGAAGCATGCAGTCAGCGTGGTGAAAAAGGTCAGTGAGGCACTGGAGGTGCTTCATGACGCCGGTTATGTCCACCGTGATGTGAAGCCGGAGCATGTGATACTGATGGCCGGGAAGCGGGCTGTCCTCATCGACCTGGATGCGTCCATGCGCCTCCGCCCGGAAAAGGATACGGATACCCGGCTGCTGGGAACTGCCATCTATGCGGCACCGGAACAGTTCGGCCTGACCCGTTCTGACGTACGGACGGATATTTATGCGGTGGGCATTCTGCTGAATGAAATGCTGACCGGCGTCCATCCGGCTGTGACCCGTTACCGCCAGGGCAGGATGGGGGAAGCCATCGAAACGTGCATTCAGATGAACCCGCAGGACCG
>JAQXSU010000103.1 GCA_029219125.1 Bacillota bacterium | reverse complement strand
CATAAGTAATATCGCCTTTCGGAATGGCCGTACGGATACCTCCTCCGTTCACGAAGGCGATGTCTGCATCCAGTACGATTCTGTATGCGTCGGCACACAGATCGCCCAGGTTGGTTTCCTGACTTCTAACCTGCCGTACGTCGTTTTCGTCCGCAATTGCAAGGTCTACGTCAGAATATGCAACCACTTCATTAAGCTTTGAACTGTATCCACTTAAAATTTCACCTGTGATGTATGCATCCGCAGCTATGAATGCAGCCTTATCTTTATCGTCTTCAGTTATTTCTGCAGCGGATACCAGCGCAGTGGATACTTCGCCGGCTTCCGAAATGATTACCTTCCCGATGTTTTCCAGCTTGGTTCCGGTGGAAACAGTGGCCACATTCTCTCCGTCTTTATTCTTCGCAGTCGCAGCAAAGGTGCTGTGGGAATGTCCGTCGATGAAGGCATCAATGCCTGTGGTGTTGGCAATGACTTCCGTAGAAGTCCAAGGTGTACTGGCTTCATCGGTTCCCAGATGTCCTACTGCGATGACATAGTCTGCGCCGGCATTCTTCGCAGCATCTACGGCCTTCTGCACTGCGTTATACAGGTCCTGGCCGCTATTTCCCTGACAGAAGCTGTAGATGTATTCGCCCTGTTCATTCTGGAAATAGGTCGGAGTGGATTTCGTGAAGGTTTCCGGTGTGCAGATACCCACATAGGCCACCTTCCTGCTACCGTAAGTCTTGATTTCATATGCATCGAAGACAGGCTCGCCTGTCGCCAGGTCGACAAAGTTGCAGGAGAGATATGTTCCGCCAAATTTCGGTACGATCGTATTCAGGAACTGGTCCATACCGTAGTCGAATTCATGGTTGCCCGGTACAGCGAACTCATAGCCGAGATAATTCATAATTTTGATCAGATCCTCGCCCTTGGACAGTGTGCCGATTGCTTCGCCCTGAATGGCGTCCCCTGCGTCAACCAGGGTTACATACTTGTTGGTTTTTTTCAGCTGTTCCTTATAGGCCGCCAGATTTACGTAGCCGATGCCAGTATCAACGGCGCAATGTACGTCATTGGTAGCCAGAATGACGATGTTGTCTGCCGAAGTGCCAGCCGGTTCTTCTGCAAATGCCATGGCAGGAATCATTGCCACTACCAGCAGAACGGACAGAACGAGTGCGAAAATTCTCTTTGTTTTCATAATACTCCTCCGTTTTTCATTATCCTTTCTTTACGTTTTCGGATGCCCGCGCGAAGAATGCTGATTCGGGAGCTCCGCTTTTTCCATTATAGCACAGTATGGATTCTCCGGCGACAGAAAGTTGTAAAAATAAAGTAAAAAGTCCGCATGGGGGATTTTGGTCCGAAAAAAAGACGGGAAAAACAATGCTTCCCGCCTCAAATTCTTTTTATTTCTTATGACGTTACCTTGCGCGAAACCTTATTGGACCAGCTGGTGTAATAATACTTGCCGCCAATACTCTTATAGCCGCGGACTTTGTAGTAATACGTTTTTCCCTTCGTCAGACCTGACGTGTTTTTATAACTGGTCTTGCTGGTGGAAATCAGTTTTTTGTAGCCGCTGCTGCTCTTCGATGATTTCCAGACCTGATATTTCATACCTGAAACCGTTTCACTTGTCTTCCAGCTGATCTGAATATACCGTTTCCCGCTGCTTTTTCCGAATTTGGAGGATGCCGTGATCACTGTGCTCTTGACAGCCAGTGCCTGTTCCTTCATCTGCAGCTGTTTCGTCAGCGCTTCAATCTGCGATTCATATTCTTTCATCTGATCCTTCGCCATTGCGGCGACTTCCTGATCCAGCTCACTCTGGCGGGCCAGCCGGATGGAGTCCACTCTGCCCTGGGATTTTCCGTACAGGCTTCCTACGGTCCCGTGCAGATTCGACGAAATAAATTCAATCAGTGCAAGATTATCTGTGGTTACTTCCGTTTCCTTCATGGTTCCGTTGGAAAACATGGAATAACCGGTTTCCCCGCTGAGAAGTTCTTCTGTTCCTGCTACCGTATAATTTTCAAACAGATCCAGTTCTTTGCCGTTGATCATAATATTGGTCACTCGGTATTCTCCGCTGACTCCGTTAAAATTGCCCAGTCCATCCATGGAAACGGAAGGAATCACCGTCTCCTGAATATCATAGGTCAGACCTGAGATCTGAAAGAATCCGCCGTTCTGGTTCGGATACAGCCGCGCAGACATTTCCAGGGCATCCATGATATCTGCGCCGCTGACTTCCATAACGCAAATGCTGCGGCTCTTCGGAAATACCTTGGTCACGTCTTTATAGCTGATGCTGCCTACAGGCAGGCTGGAACGGATTTCCTGGGATTCCACCAGTGCGATATCTGCTCCGGTGGCAGCACGGTATGCATCCGCACAAAGATCTCCCAGGTTGGTTTCCTTTTTATCGATGGTGCGGTTTCCGTTCATGTCGGCAGCCTCCAGACGGCTGGATGTGGTTGCAAAAGCAGTGGAAAGCTGTGCATTGTAGCTGGTTTTCAGTGCTTCTATTCCATCCTTTGTGGAAATGTCCCGGAGATTATAGCTGCTGACCATGGACGCGGTTATGGTTTTATTTCCGGATATCACCAGCTGCCCGATATGACTCAGGCCGGAACCGGCACTGGAAACCAGTACGGTATTTCCGTCCTTATCCGTCACTTTTTCGCCTACTGTCACGCGATGGGTCCCGCTCTGAATAAAGGCATTGATCCCGGAAGTGTTTTTTATGACAGATGCAGGGCTGTACGGACTTGCAGTCAATCCGGTATCCGAATAAGGCAGGTGCCCTATGGCGATGATATAATCCGCACCGCTTTTCTGTGCCTGATCGACAGCAGCCTGCACTTTTTCATACAGATCCTGTCCGTTGTTTCCGCTGCAGAAGCTGTAAGACGGACTCCCGCTTTCCTGGAAATCGGAAGTGGATTTTGAATCAGTCAGAGGATCGCTGATACCCACAAAGGCAACCTTTTTCGTGCCGTAGCTCACCAGCTTGTACGGGCGGAATACGCCAAGCCCGTTGGAGGCAGAAACGAGGTTGCAGCTGACGTAGGAATAGTCTGCATCCGCTGCAAGGGTGTTTATGAAACGACTTACTCCGTAATCAAATTCATGAACACCCGGCACAGCTGCCGTATAGCCTGCCAGGTTCATCGCTTCCATGATATAGCTTCCCCTGGAAACCGAGGCCAGCATGGTGCCGCTCAGTGCATCGCCTGCATCCACCACTGCAACGTACTGATTGGTAAGCAGCTTTTCGTTTCTGTAGGCTGCCAGAGCCGCATAGCCCAGATTTTCATCTGCCTGTCCGTGGACATCGCCGGTAAACAATATGACAATATCCTCGGAAAGTCCATTGTCTGCTCCCAGTGCAGCTGCCGGAATCAAAACGATCGTCATGACCACGGTCATCACCACTGCCATGCATTTTGAAAAGCGTTTTTTTCTGTTCTTCTGCATTTTTATACCCCCTGTCTGTAACCTGTGTACTGCTGTATTTCCTTCCGGTTTCAGGTCGATGATACGATTTGATCATACGATTTGATGATACGAATCTGACTTTCCGGATTGAGATTACAGATTCATCGCTATTTTCGATCCGATATCTGCGTTATTCAGTACCAGCTGAATATTTGCTTCCAGGCTTCTGCCCTCCGTCAGATCCTTTACTCTGGATAACAGAAACGGTGTGATGCGCTTTCCCTTGATACCCTGCTCTTCGCATTCTTTCAGGGCCTGGCGGATCACCACGTCAATTTCATCAAACGGAATTTCCTTATCCTCCGGAATTGGGTTTGCTACCAGAACGCCACCCTTCAGTCCCATTTCATCCTTGGCATTGATCAGGTCGGCAATTTCCTTTGTGCTGTCCAGACGGCATTCTGCCGGGAAGCCGCTCTTCCTGCTGAAGAAAGCCGGGAATTCGTCTGCACCGTAAGTGATTACAGGCACCCCTGCCGTTTCCAGATATTCCAGGGTGGCACCGATGTCCAGGATGGATTTCACACCTGCACAGACCACCGTCACATCGGTCATCTTCAGTTCTTCCAGGTCCGCGGAAATATCGAAGCTTTCCCCTGCGCCCCGGTGAACGCCGCCGATACCGCCGGTGACGAACAGACGGATCCCTGCCATATTGGCCGCAATCATGGTCCCTGCAACGGTGGTCGCGCCATCTGCCTTCTGGGAAATCACCAGTGGGAAATCCCTGCGGCTGACTTTCAGTACATTCTTCGCTGTAGCCATATATTCCACTTCGTCTTTCGTCAGACCGATTTTGATTCTTCCTTTGATGATACCGATGGTGGCAGGTACAGCACCGTTCTTGCGGATCACATCTTCTACTGCCAGCGCGGTCTCCACATTTTTCGGATAAGGCATACCGTGGGAAATAATGGTGGACTCCAGTGCGATGACAGGAACCCCTTCTTCCAGTGCCTTCTCTACCTCAGGGTTGATATCCATAAATTTCTTAAACATGTTGTTTCATCCTCCTCATAATTTTTTCTCTGTTTAATTTTTCGTTGACTGCCGACGGGCTCTCCATGGCAATAGACGCAGCCGCCATGCCCATTTCAGCAGTTTCTTCTATGCTTCTTCCTTCCGCCATACCCAGCAAAATCATAGCGGAAAAACTGTCTCCCGCCCCGGTGGCGCTGACCAGGTTTACGGCTTTCGGGCGGATAAATCCTCTGCTCGTTTCGTCGCAGAAAAATACGCCGTCCCGGTTCAGGGTGATGAAGACCTGTTTCACCCCCTGCGCCAGAAACCAGTCAGCTGCACGATGCAGGTCTTCTTCCGTTTCAATGCTTATGCCGGAAAGGACTTCCGCTTCGATCCGATTCGGTTTGATGGAATAAAAACTCCCAATGTGCTTTTTCCCTTTCACCGCCTTGTTGGCGGATACCGGATCAAAGAACAGTTTCTTTCCTTTCAGCATGGCAATCGCCTGTCCCAGAAGTTCTTCATCCAGGTTTCCATCCAGCGCAACGGTCTTCGAAGCTGCAAGCAGTTCCTCGCTGCTTCGCAGAACCTCCGCCGTCAATGCGTCAAGGATTTCCATATCTGATACGGCCAGTTCCATGTCATGCTGATGATTCAGCAGGGACAGATACATAGAAGATGTCTTTCCTTTCAGTGTCAGAATTCCGCTGGTATCCACACCCAGTTCTGACAGGTGCCGCACTGCACTCTGCCCCATGAAATCGTCTCCTACCACAGAAATCATGGCCACATGGCCGCCGGCCCTTACTGCGTTTTCTGCAATATTTCGCCCAACACCGCCAAAGGACAGCCGGATCTGCCCCGGATTGGAGTCCCCCATCACCAGTGGGCGGAACGGGCTTCCTTCAATGTCGATATTGATTCCTCCAATGACTGTTATGTCTGCCATACTACCTCTTTCTACCTCCTGCGGGCTCAGTCGACGAAAATACTTCCGCCGATGAATTCCCTCAATATTGAATTATTTACGATGACTGAATCATCCTCAATGACCCGGAAGAACCGGAGGAAATTCAGCATCCGTACCGCCTCGCTGTATTCCGGCTCATCCGGCTGTATCTCCATCAGCAGAGGTTCTGCGTATTTTTTCAGTACACTGATTTCATAGAGATGGACCGAGTTAAACAGCACATCCGCTTCATTGCTGTAAGGGAAGATATTCTTATCCTCTCCGGCTCTCACCTTCGGCCAGGTTTTGATGGTATTCTGTGCCGAATGGCCTCTGTACTTGTAATCCCGTACCATGCGCCGCAGCATTCTGTGATCTGTGGTGACGATCCGGTTGTGGCTGTCTATATTCAGCTGTGTCAGCGGACTGATGTAGATTTTGAACTTGGCTTCCTGCGGGATCTCCGGCGTCAGATCTTCGTTCAGAGCATGAATTCCCTCGATGACGATCGGCTGATTTGATCCAATCGAGGTAATCCGTTTCCCGAATTCCTTATGACCGGTGATGAAATCAAAGGTCGGTAGATCCACAGTCTTTCCCGCCAGCAGATCATTCATGTTCTGATTAAACAGATGGATATCCACAGCACTCAGATTCTCGTAATCCTTTTCGCCATACTCATCCAGCGGTGTATCCTCCCGCTCCACGAAGTAGTCATCGGTTCCCATGTACAGAGGATCCAGGCCGTTTACTCTAAGCTGAATGCAAAGTCTCTGGGCGAAGGTTGTCTTGCCGGAAGAAGATGGGCCGGCAATGAGCACGATCCGCTTTTTCTGCTTCGTAATCATGTCTGCAATCTCCACGATTCTGCGTTCATGAAGTGCCTCCGAAAGCTGGATCAGTTCCTTGGCCTTTCCCTCTTCAATCTTCCGGTTCAGGTCGGACACATAGCTGATTCCCATGAGCCGCCCCCACCGGTTCTGCTCCCCGAAGGTCTGATAAAGCAGCCTCTCATCCACATATTCCGGAATCCGGTCCGGAGCCGACGGATGCGGAAACCGCAGCAGAATCCCCCTGCGGTATTTTCGCAGCTGAAAATATTCGATATATCCTGTGGACGGCACCATCTGCCCATAAAAGAAATCTTTGTACCCCTCGATGGCATAAAACGGAATACGTTTCTTGCTTTTCCGCATTCCTGCAGCCCGAAGCAATTCATTTTTTTCCGGCTGGCCGGTCTGGCGAAACAGTTCCTCCGCCTCCTCGATCTGAAGCTTTTCTATCCCGATCGGAATATCTTCGGCCACAATCTTCCGCATCCGCTTCTCGATCTGACGCACTTCCGCCGCCGTCACCGGTTCTTTTCTCTTTACCTCTGTAAAAAGTCCCTTGTTCAGGGCATTCTCAATATCCACCTCAACATGTCCCAGTACATCTTCCACTGCTTTCAGATACAGCAGGATCAGGCTGTTCTGATAGATCAGATTGGCCGCCTGGGTCCGCATGTCCAGAAATTCTACTGTGGAATCCTCCTCCAGTCTCCACGTAAGCCGTTCTACCGTGCCGTTCACCCTGGCTGCCAGAACGGTATAAGGAAGCTGGTTTTCATATTTCCGGTAAAGTGCTTCCACTGTAGTTCCCGGCTCTTCAGCTGCCTCAATCCACTGGCTTCTCGGCTGAAGTTTTAATTTGATTACCATGTCTTTTTCCCCCTGCAAAATTTTTTTGCTCGGCTTTTTGCGCATAGCTGATATATATTATATCATACTTTTTCCCTTTTTGGTTAAAATACATGCTGAAAGGAGTGATAACTTTGAAAAAACTGATTCTCATCCTGATGATCATAGGCGGTATCAACTGGGGTCTGATTGGATTCTTCAACTATAACCTTGTGGCATCCATCTTCGGCGCCAATCTTGTAATCATCACCAGAATCATTTATGCGGTGGTGGGTCTGGCCTCATTATACGGAATTTCTTTTCTGTTCCGGGACGGACGTCTTCACACATAAATCAAAGAGGGGCTGTACCCCAATGATACATCATCGGGGCACAGCCTCTTCTTCTCAGAATGATTCTTCTGACGGCCGGAGTGCCTCCTCGACCTCTTCCGGCGCAGGTGCATCCGGTAGTTCATCCGGCGCAGGAAAATCCGGCATCTCTGCCGCCGTATCCAGTTCTTCTGCGTTGACTTCTTCCGTCTCAGCAACTTTCTCCGCAGCTTCCTCCACTGTGACTTCTTCCGCCACACCGGACTCCTGGATTTCTTCCGGATCCTTTTCCGCACCCTTTCCCGTAAAGTAGCGGTACAGGATCCATCTCAGCCGGTCGGCTTCCTCCCGGTACAGGGTGATTCCTTTCCCCATGTGGGTATGACTGGGATCCCAGTCCCGGATATCGAACTTCGCCGGTCCGTCGTTCCACTCCACCAGATTCACTTCTTTTTTCCATCCGGTCTGGTAGGTGGCAATTACGCCAATCTTCTGACAAATGTTGAATGAAATTCCGCGCTCACGTTCTGCAGCCATAGTATCTCCTTCCCCATTTCCCTTTGCAACATGATTCTACCATAAATTACATTTTTTGTGGAAAGAATCTTTCGGCAGAGTTCGTCACGAGCTGCCATGGTTTTACAGAATTCGTCATAATACAGCATCTTACGACAGAATACGGCATGATTCGACGCAGAATTCACGAAAAAAACTGTATGGTTCAGCCTTCCACCTTGCGGATTGCTTCCAGAATCTTTGCAGGCAGCATGCGGCACACGTCTTCCGGAACAGATGCTACGCTGATGCGGAGACCTTTTGCCAGAGGAATGAGGAAAATTCCCTCCTGCTCCAGACAGGCCGCCGCTTCTTCCGGTTTACTGCATGGTACAGAGGTGAAAAATCCCGCGTCAAACGGTACGATTTCCAGCCCTGCCTCTGCTGCTGCAGCCTCAAAGGCTTTCCCGCGGCGCAGGAGCATATCCCGGAATCCGGCTCTTTCTGCCTGGACCTTTGCCAGCAGCTGCGGATCTTCATAAATCTTCGTCAGAATCACCTGACCGCTCCGGTTGCAGTTGGACCATGCGGCTCTGGCAGAATATTCGCAGACGCTCTTGAATTCTGCTGCGATTTCCTGTGTCGGAGCCATACAGATCATGGCGCCGCAGCGCATGCCATACATGGTATAGGATTTGGACAGGCTGTAGCCGATGATCGGCAGAATATGCGGCTTCAGCGTCTCCAGAATTGGGAGGAAGCTGCGATATGCTTCTCCGTCTCCTGCGAAGTCCAGATAAGCCACATCTGCCAGCAGGGTAATTTTCTTTTCCTGCGGCTGGCTGTTCAGGACTTCCACCACCTGTTTCCAGTCTGCATCGGTGAGGGAGTATCCG
>JAQXSU010000102.1 GCA_029219125.1 Bacillota bacterium | reverse complement strand
GGAGGTCTTCTATCCGGCGTCTCGCCTAAGCTGGTGGGAGGAGAGAGTCTGCGGGAGGGGAATCTGGTCACCACCCTGGACCGCGGTCTGCAGCGTGCCTGCGAGGATATCCTTGCAAGCCGGGGTGCGTCCGGTGCAGTGCTGGTTTCGGAGTTGAAATCCGGAGAAATCCTGGCCTGGGCATCTTCACCTGTCTTTAATCCAAACACGGTGGAAGCCTATCTGGCAGGCGGCGGCGACTGCCTGGTGGATAAATGCATACAGGGCGTCTATGCACCCGGCTCTGTGTTTAAAGTGGTGGTGGCGGCCGCTGCTCTGGAAGCGGGGATTGTGGATCCCGAAGCAGTTTACCAGTGCGACGGGGAGGAAGAAGTGGGCGGTATCACCCTGGGCTGTACCATGGGCCCGGCGGGCGGCCACGGTCCGGTCGATATGAAGGCGGCAATGGCGAAGTCCTGCAACTGCTATTTCGCCGTGCTGGGAGAAAAGCTGGGTGATGAACGGATTCTTGAGATGGCCGGACGGCTGGGACTGGGATCTCTGGTCTTTTCCCAATTTACGGAGGAAACGGCGGGGAGCCTGCCTGCGGCGGAGGCACTGGGGGAATGGGATATTTCCAATCTGTCCATCGGGCAGGGGCAGCTGCAGGTGACGCCGGCTCAAGTTCACCGGATGATGGCCATCGTCTGCGGCGGCGGCCGGGCGTCGGGGCTGAAGGTGGTGAAGGATCAGGATGCGGGCGGCGCAAAACAGATTCTCCCGGCTTCTGTGGCAGGGATCCTGGAGGAGATGCTTGCTGCCGTCATGGAGGATGGGACAGGACGCAGCAGCCTGCGCAGCGTCCCAGCCTGGGGAAAGACAGGAACTGCGGAGACTGTGCGGGGCGGAAAGGCTGTCAGTGACTGCTGGTTCAGCGGCTGCTGCCAGGTGGGAGAAACCCGGTTTGTGATCACCGTGCTGGTGGAAGACGGTATCAGCGGCTCGTCGTCTGCCCTTCCAATCTTTGATGCCATCGCAGACTATCTGCAGGTCCGCCGGTTTGAGATGGAATGAGAAAGGACAGCCGTTTCAGCTGTCCTTCAGCGATTCCTTCAGCTTTTCCAGCGCTTTCTTTTCAATGCGGGAGACATAGCTGCGGCTGATGCCAAGTGCTTTTGCAATCTCCCGCTGGGGCAGGGGCTGCCTGCCGGAAAGGCCGTAGCGGCAGAGGATCACCGTTCTTTCCCGCGGCGTCAGCACATCCTGCAGCGCCTGATACAGCTTCCCGACCTGTATCTTCAGGCTGATGGTATCCAGGATTTCATCCGCATCGGTTCCCAGAATATCGTTGAAGCTGATTTCGTTGCCGTCCCGGTCTGTACCGATGGGCAGGTTCAGAGAGACCTCCTGCCGGTTTTTCTTCGTGGAACGGATATTCATGAGGATCTCATTTTCTATGCACTTGGCGGCATAGGTGGCAAGGCGGGTACTTTTTCCGCTGGTGTAGGTGCTCACCGCTTTAATCAGGCCGATGGTTCCGATGGAGATCAGATCGTCCTGACAATAGGCAGGACCTGCGTATTTTTTCGCTATGTGGGCTACCAGCCGGAGATTTCTTTCGATCAATATGTTTCGGGCTTCCGTATTTCCCTCCTCCAGCTGCTGTACATAATAACGCTCTTCTTTTTCTGTCAGTGGCCTTGGAAAACTGCTGCTCATTTATGTAACCCCCTCTATCGCTTTTTCACTATATGCGATAGAAGGGGGTGCAGTGCCTGACCGCCTGAAAGACGGCCAGGCACCGCAAGTACCTATTTTCCTTTTTCGAAAGACAGACAGTCTGTGCACTGGTCTACGGTAGGGTTTGCCTCATGGGTTCCTACGGTGATGGAGTCCAGGGAACAGAGATTCTGGGTCTTTTCATGATGCTTGCACTGATCCACGGTGCAGCGGATGGTCTGGTTGCATGAATGCATGTGAATCCCTCCTCAAATTTTAGATTTGCAGTAGTATTATGACCGAAACTTCACAAATTATTCGGCTATCTTCCCTTGTGCAAATGGCGGGAAAATGATATAATTTTTAAAGGTATTATGTAAAATAAGAAAAAGAATATTGCTTCGTGCCGGATGTTAATTTCTGTTCGTTTAATATCTGGCTGTTTTGATGTGACATTTTGCGGAGAAAAGACGCAGTTCCACGGAAAAACAGACCGGAGGGAAGGAAAACTGACATGAAAATAAAAGCATTGCCGGCAGAAGAAAGGCCCATGGAAAAAGGTCTGTTTTACGGTATGGAGCAGCTGTCTAATCCGGAGCTGATCGCACTTCTGATAAACAGCGGAACGAAGGAAAAGTCGGCCATCGCTCTTGCAGAGGAGGTCATCGGACGAAGTGACGGTATTTTCCGTCTCCGTGAGATTTCAGCACAGGAGCTGATGGAAATACCGGGCATCGGAAAGGGAAAAGCGGCGCGGATTCTCGCGGCGCTGGAGCTGGGAAAGCGGGTATCCGCCCGGCCGGAAGGAAGACCGGTGAACGTGGGATCTGCGCAGGATATCGCAGGGCTCTTCATGGAAGAGATGCGCCATCTGAAAAAGGAGACTTTTCGGGCACTGTTTCTTAATGCCAGAGGGGATATCATCGCTTCGGAGACCATTTCGGTGGGGGAACTGACCAGCACTCTGGTTCACCCCAGAGAAGTTTTCCATGGGGCGGTGAAAAAGAGCGCCGCAGCTGTGATTCTGGTCCACAATCATCCCAGCGGAGATCCCACACCCAGCAGGGAGGATATTGAAACCACTCACAGACTGATGGATTGCGGAAAGCTGCTGGGTATCCGGGTTCTGGATCACCTGATCATCGGAAGCGGTGTGTATGTGAGCATTCGGGAAAGCGGAGCAATGGAAGAATAGAAAGTATAGAAAGTACAGACGAAGAGAAACATCAGAAGAAAACATTTTGTCAATTGAAAACTTGTTGGAGGTAGAACTATGTGCAGTTTATTCAGAGCCAAGGATATGGGAATTGATTTGGGTACAGCCAATACACTGATTTATTTGAAAGGAAGCGGCATCATTGTTAACGAGCCGTCGGTGATTGCCACCGATGAACGCAGAAAGGTTACACTGGCCGTAGGCATGGAAGCGAAAAATATGCTGGGAAAGGCGCCGCAGAACATTTCCGTGGTCCGTCCGCTGCAGGACGGCGTCATTTCTGACTTCGACAAGACTGCTGAAATGCTCCGTGCGTTCATCCAGAAAGCCCTTTCTGCGAAAAAAATCAGAAATTTCCGCGTGGTAGTCGGTGTGCCGAGCGGCGTAACCGAAGTGGAAAAGCGTGCAGTGGATCAGGTGGTCAGAGGCATGGGAGCCAGCGATGTGTATATTCTGGAAGAGCCGATGGCGGCTGCCATCGGTGCCGGTATGCCTGTTGACGGAACCACAGGATGTATGATTGCCGACATCGGCGGAGGAACCACCGATATTGCCATCATTGCTCTGGGCGGCATCGTTGCCAGTACATCCATCCGCCATGCCGGCGATAAGCTGAACGAGGCTATCATTCTTTACATGAAGAAACGGCATGCGCTCCTCATCGGCGAGCGTACTGCAGAAGAACTGAAGATTAATATCGGCTGTGCATGTATGGATGTCGATGAAAATGGAAATGAAATCATTGAGACCATGCAGGCGAGAGGCAGAGACATCATTTCCGGTCTGCCGAAGACACTGGAAGTGACCAACAAGGATATGATGATCGCACTGCAGGAGTCTATGGATATCATCGTGGACGGCGTCAAGGCTACCATTGAGAAGGCACCGCCTGAAATCGCCGCAGATATCGCGGAGCACGGCATGATGCTGTCCGGCGGCGGCGGAAGGATCAAGAATCTGGATAAACTGATCAAGAAGAGAACTGATATGGATGTGACCATTGCGGAGAATGCCTTTGAGGCGGTGGCAGTGGGTACCGGCATGAGTCTGGACGACATTGAAAAGCTGAAGGTCTATGCCCAGTCCGGTAAAAGAAGATAAAGACAGAATGATCGCTGAGGGTTGATATGAGATGGATTAGAGAGCACAAATTAATCGCAGGACTGCTGGCACTTCTGCTGGTTCTGATCCTGGTTTTCCTGCTGTCTCTGGGGGATCGGGAGAACAATACAGTGACCGGAGGAATCAATAAGGCCATGTCTTACGTATCCAGGCCTTTTACGGCTGTGACCAGAACGGTGCGCAGTACGGTTTCAGGTATTTTCTCCTATAAAAGTCTGCAGGCGCAGGTGGATGAACTGACTGCTGAAAAGGAGGAACTGGAGCGGGAACTGGCACAGTCATCTCTGAAAAAAAGCGAGCTGGAAGAATTGAGAGAACTGTCCGATTTGCTGAACTATGACTATACGGAAGAGGATTTCCAGGTGGTGACTGCAGACATTACTTCTTTTGACGGATCCAACTGGACGAATATCTTCACCATCGACAGGGGAACAGAGGCCGGTATTGAAGCCGGTAACGTGGTAATCAACGGAGACGGCCTGATCGGCAAAATCTCTCAGGCAGGCGAAGGATGGGCGCAGGTGGTTTCCATTATCGATGACGGAGACAAGGTCAGCTTCATGGTGGCCAGAGACAGGAAGCTTCTGGGCGTGGTGGAAGGAAACCAGCAGGCGCAGATCGCCGGATACATGCTGAAAGGCAATGCCACTGCGGCAGAGGGGGATATCATCATCACTTCCGGCATGGGAACCTATCCGGCAGGGCTGGAGATCGGCACCATCAAGACCATTACCTATAACAGTGATACCCTGCTGAAGGAGATCACGGTGGAGCCTGCAGCAGATTTCAGAAGTCTGAAAAAGGTTTCGGTGATTTTATGAAGTACTGGCAAATAGGTCTGCTGTTTCTGGCAGCGTTTCTCATACAGCCTTCGCTGCTGAATGTGATCAACATTGAAGGCTATACACCGAATCTGATCTTATGCCTGACGATCCTCTCCACGTTCCTGTATGAAGAGGAGATCTACGGCGTGATTTTCGGTGCGGTTTTCGGCATTCTGTATGACATCATGTACAGCAATGTGGTGGGGCCGATGCCGATCAGTCTGATTCTGGTGGCACTGGGCATCATCATTGTCCGGGAATACACCAACGTCGAAAACATTATCAACATGTGGGCTGTATCCATTGTATCCATACTTGCCTACTACTTTATGAACTGGGGGCTGCACCACATCACAGGGAATCCGGTAGGATTCCGTTTTGTGTTTAACAGCGTGCCGTGGATTGCCCTGTACAGTCTGGCAGTGATCACGATCCTGTACCGGATTCTGGTCCGGAAGCTGGCAAAACATCGCAGAGACAGGTATATAAGATGAATAAGAGGTTATTAAATTCCCGATATGTTCAATTACTGGCACTGATCGTGATCCTTATGCTGATACTCAGCATAAGGCTTTTTGTGCTGACGATTCTCCAGCAGGATAAGTGGGAAGAAGCAGCTGCCAGCCAGAGCACCAAGGAAATCACCACCTCTGCACCCCGAGGAGAAATCCTGGACCGGTATGGACGTGTCCTTGCAACCAACAAGCAGCTGTTCACGGTGACCTTCAATGCCAGCGGACTTTCCACAGAGGAGATCAACCAGTCCGCCTACGGTCTGGTGAAGCTGATGGAAAAAAACGGGGATGCAGACAAGATGGTGGATAACTTCCCGATCGTTATTACAAAAAAGGGAAACTTCAAATATACGTATGATGATGAGAAGAAAGAATGGCTGAAGGATCAGGGCTTCCCTGCCGGTCTGACAGCGGAAGAGGCCTACGACCGGCTGCGGACAAAATACGAAATCGATCCGACGCTGGACCGGTTTGAAGCGCTGGAGGTGCTGCAGGAGACCTACAGCGTCTATCCGCCTATCGTAGTTTACAGCATGACCTGGGTATACGATAACCAGAAGACCAATTTCCTGAGTAAATACGGCCTGAAGGATGTGGAATATACCGACGAGGAGACCGGAGAAAAGAAAACCCGGCAGATGACGGCAGAAGAGGCATTCCAGGCTTTGCGGGAAATGTATAAGCTGGACGAATTTATTCCGGAAGGAAAGACAAAGATTCTCTCGGATAAACAGGTCCGGAAGATTTTCATGATCCGCGAGGAAATCAAGAGTCTGGGCTTCAACAAGTATCAGTCCAGCACCATCGCCAGGAATATCAGTGATGAGACCATCGCCTACGTGGAGGAGATGGGAGACGTGCTGAAAGGCGTGGAAATCTCCTCGGAAACAGTCCGTTATTATCCGAACGGCCGGCTGGCCGCTCATATTCTCGGCTACATGGGCAGCATTTCCGACAGTGAATATGAAACCTATGTAAAGGAAAAAGGTTATCAGGCGGATGACCTGATCGGTAAAGACGGCATCGAGGCAAGCATGGAAGAGAAGCTGCGGGGCACAGACGGGGTAAAGACTATTCAGGTCAATAACCAGGGCGATTATATCGACACCCTCAGCGAGACAGAACCGGTATCAGGCAAGAGCGTTTATCTGACCATTGATATGGATCTGCAGAAGGTGGCCGAGGATACGCTGGAAAACGTGATCAAAGCCGT
>JAQXSU010000101.1 GCA_029219125.1 Bacillota bacterium | reverse complement strand
CTTTGTGCATAACAGAAAAAAGGAGGGTTTTCGTTATGGACAAAGTAACGGGGAAACTGACGGTATTCTTCCAGGAGCCGTTCTGGATCGGCGTATTTGAGCGGACAGAGAACGGGAAACTGTCCGTCTGTAAAGTCACATTCGGTGCGGAGCCGAGAGACTATGACGTGATGGATTTTGTTCAGAAAAACTACTTCAGCCTGCAATTCAGTCCGGCTGTAAAAGCAGATGCAATAAAAGAGCATGCAAGCACAGGGGCAGATGATGCCCCTTGTGTTTTATCCGGAGAAAGGATGGCCCAATCTTCATTTCTGACACAATTATCTTTATTTCAGGCCTATCCGGAAGGCAGCACTTCGTGTATGATATAGGAAAAAGGGAGAGAAAATAAAATGCTTCGAATGGAAATCGCACTGTTTCTGGTGCTGGCGTTTATCGCCGTCTTCTACTATTCTGCCGGGCGCAGGCATACGCCGCTGCATCGGACATTTTCAATGCTGCTGGCAGTGCTGCTGGTGCACCTGGTATTTGACGCAGCCACGGTTTACACGGTGAACCATCTGGACACGGTGCCTCTGCTGCTGAATCATATTCTGCACCGGCTCTTCATCGGAACCCTGGTGTTTGCAGTATTTCTGTTTTATCAGTACATTGCCATTCTGGTGGAAGAAGAAACGGGAAAGCCGCGGCGGCTTGACATGGCAGCCCGGATTTTGCTCGGTGTGTCGGAACTGGGGATTCTGGTGCTTCCCATTCATTTCGCCATTACGGAGCAGGGGAACTATTCCGACGGGATTCATGTCAGCGTCTGCTATCTCAGCATAGCGATCTATCTGCTTTTCTGTGTGATTCTGCTTGCCGGAAGCTGGAGAGCGCTGGACCGGAAAAAGAAGATTGCCATCAGTGCGGCACTGGCGATTCATCTGAGCGTATCGCTGCTGCAGGCCTTCCATCCGACCTGGCTGATCAGCGGCATGGGCCTGACCCTCATGACCCTGTCCTTTTATCTGACGCTGGAAAATCCGGAGATCCTTCGGGGCGAGCTGGTGGAGCAGAAGATGTCCATGCTCTATCTGAAAAGCCAGGTAAATCCACATTTCCTGTATAACACGCTGGACACCATCCGGATCCAGGCCCAGCTCAACGACGACAAACCGGTGGCAGACCTGCTGATGCGGCTGGTGGACTTTTTCCGCCTCAGCGTGAAGGTGGACCGGCAGATGGTGGCGCTGGATGACGAGCTGGAGCTACTGGAGGCGTACATGGAGCTGATGTGCTACCGGTATCCGCAGCTGACCTGCACGTATGATATTGATCCGGATCTTGGGGGCATGCTGGTTCCTAATTTCATTCTGCAGCCCATCGTGGAGAACAGCCTGCTGCACGGCCTGAAAAACAAGGGGTACCGGGGCGAGGTCCGGATCTCTGCTTTCCGGACAAAATCCGCCGTGCAGGGCGATTGTCTGGAGATCCGGGTCATGGACACGGGCAGCGGGTTTACAGAAGGAAAAAAAGAGCAGGTGGAAGAACTGCTGCAGCATTACGATAAGAAGGCACCGAAGCTGGAGGGGAACAGCATCGGGATCCTCAATGTGCAGAAACGGATCAAGCTGCTCTGCGGCAGAGGGTACGGACTCTGGTATACGGAGAATCCGTCGGGTGGCCTGACGGCACATATGCTGCTTCCGATGGGGGATGAGAACATGGCGGTACGAAACGGAGAAAGCGAGGGAGAAAACGTCATATGAAAAAACTGCGTGTTTTGCTGGTAGACGATGAGATCATGATCCGGGAAGGTTTCAAGCGTCTGTTTGACTGGGAAGCCCACGGCTGTGAGATGGTGGGCGAGGCTGCCGACGGGATGGAAGCCCTGGCACAGATCGATGCACTGAAGCCGGATATCGTCATCATGGACATCAATATTCCAATTATGAACGGTCTGAAGGTGATCCAGGTGAGCCGGATGAAGCATCCGCAGATCGCTTATGTCATTGTGTCCGGCTATGATGACTTCTCCTATTGTCAGCAGGCGCTCCGTCTGCAGATCACTGACTATATTCTGAAGCCGGTGGATTATGAGGAATTCGGCATCTGCATCGATAATCTGAAGATTGCGTTGTATGAACAGCGTGTGGCTGCGGAGGAAACGATGAATGCAGGAAGCGGCCGGCAAGAGGATAACCCTGCTCATGAGGAACGGGTGATTACAGGGATTACCCGGTATCTGCAGGAACATCTGGCGGAGGATGTGAGCCTTTCTGTACTGGCTGAGGAATTCCACCTGAATCCCCAGTATATCAGCCAGCTGTTTAAGAATGAGATCGGCGTGGGATTCCTGGCCTATCTGACCAACATCCGCATGGAGAAGGCGAAAAAGCTGCTGTTGTCCACTTCTCTTCCCATTGGAGAAATCTCGGAAAAATCCGGATACGGAGATTACCGGGTTTTCACGAAGGTTTTCAAGAAGTCCGAAGGCATCACGCCGTCCCAGTTCCGCAGAGAGTTCCTGGAGGAACCTGAAAGCGTCGGACAAAAAAGATGAAAAGGAATGCTGTAAAATGAAATATGATTGTCTGATTAAAAATGCGAAAATTATCGATGGAACCGGCAC
>JAQXSU010000100.1 GCA_029219125.1 Bacillota bacterium | reverse complement strand
CCGGGAATTTACCATCAACCAGGACCTGACTTATATTTATACGGAACTGATCAGAGCAAACTATGATATGGTTTGCTTTTCCTGTTACATATGGAATATTGAAAAGATCAAACAACTGGCGTCCGACCTGAAAAAAGCCCGGCCGTCCGTGAAAATCTGCCTGGGCGGACCGGAAGTCAGCGCCGGGGGAGCAGATTTTGCGGTGAACCATCCGTGGGCAGATTTCATTCTGTGCGGGGAAGGAGAGTATTCCTTCTACCGGCTTTGCCAGGTGCTGCACCAGTGCGAGGAGCAGGCAGGTCAGGGACAGGCAGGACAGGCAGGCTGGAAGCCGGATGAGGCCCTTCTGATGAGCGTGCCCGGACTGATCTACCGGGGAAGAGACGGAAGGATTTATGTCAACGGGCAGATGGAGCCTATGGATTTCAACCTGATTCCGTTTCCGTACTCCATTCTTGACTGTCAGCCGGACCAGGTGGTATACTACGAGTCCGTGCGGGGCTGTCCGTTTCGCTGCAGCTACTGCCTGTCATCCATCGACAAAACCCTGCGTCCCCTGGAGATGGACCGGGTGAAGGCGGACCTGGGATATTTCCTCTATAAGCAGGTTATGCAGGTAAAATTCATCGACCGGACCTTCAACTACGACAGGGAGCGGGCACGGGAGATCTTCCGCTATCTGATGGAAAATGACAACGGGGTGACCAATTTTCACTTTGAATTATGCGGCGATCTTCTGGACAGGGAAACGCTGGATCTGCTGCGGCATGCGCGGAAGGGACTCTTTCAGTTCGAGATCGGCATCCAGTCGGCCAATCCCCAGACCCTGCAGGCGGTGAACCGGAAGGAGAACATCTATCCGATCTTATATAACGTGGAGCAGCTGCTTGCCGTGGGCAATATCCATATTCATGTGGATCTGATCGCCGGTCTTCCTTACGAGGGATACGAATTGTTCGCCCGGTCATTTAACAAAATCTACAGTCTCGGCGCTGATATGCTGCAGCTGGGATTTTTGAAGGTGCTTCCGGGAACGCCTCTGGCAGCGGAGGCAGAGCGGTATGGAATTGTGTTCCGGGAGCGGGCACCTTATGAGGTGATCCGAACCAGCTGGATGTCTGCAGAGGAACTGGTGAAACTCCATATGATCGAGAACATGGTGGATATCTATTACAACCGGGGCGGATTTTCCGGGACGCTGGCGTATCTCATCGCAGCGGCAGGAAAGGGTCCCTTCGGATTTTTCGAGAAGCTTTCGGCGTTTTATTACGGCGGGGGATATCAGCATCGAAACCGCAAAAAGGAGGACCAGTATCGGATCCTTCGGAAATTCATTCTGGAATGCGCCAGCCTGCAGCTGGACGAGTTTGCCCGAAAGGAAGCGGAACGGCTCCTTGCGGAAGATCTGGCCGGCTGGTTCAATGAAGAAGAAGAGAAGAGATTTTATAAAAAAGGGTGGGAGGTTAACATATGAGTGAAACAATGAATCAGGCTGCGGCGCAGCGTGAAGAAAGAATTGAAGACAGAAGGATCGAAGACAGAGTGGGTCAGTATCTGGTGCCCCACCTGAATGATTTCGTGTTTGATGAACTGTCAGACAGCTATCTGGATAAGGCGGGAATCGCAGATATCCTCATGGGTGTGCCGATTCCCATTCGAAAGAAAGCCATGATGCATCTGTCTACGCTGGACATCGCCAGAAACATGGCCTTCGTCATCGGCTGCGACCCGAATTTCGATTATGCGCAGAACTACATCGCATATATTCTGCGGGTTTTCGGCATCAAGTTTGCCGAAGGGCTCATCAGCGACGGTGTGGATGGTGCCCAGAAAAAGGATTATGACTATGCCTGCATTCAGTTCCGGGCAGCCCTGCAGATCGATCCGCAGAATGTGGATGCACTCTACTGCTATGGACGGGCCTGTAAGGATGCCTATGAGCTGGGGGAAGAGGAAGAATTCGTGGGCCGGTTCAAGGCCGAATCCCTGGAAGCTTTCGAGCAGGTGACCCTCCGCAGGCCGGATTTCGCCGAAGGATTCTATTTCCTGGGCTATGGCTATGTGAATCTGGGCCTCTATGTGAAGGCCAAGCTGACCTGGGACGAATATATGAAGCTGACGGAGGAAGCAGCATCTGCTGTTATCGATCCGTCCGATGAGGCAGCCTGTGCGAAGCAGAAAGAACTGCGGGAGCTGCGGGATGAGATTCAGATGCGCCTGGACAGCCTGGTGGAACCGGTGGAGATCGAAAAAGGCTATAATCTGATCCTTTCCGGCCGCTATGAAGAGGGAATCGAAGCACTGAGCCGGTATAAAGAAGGAAAGTATAAGGACTGGTGGCCGCTGTGGTACTATCTGGGCGTGGCCTATGCCCAGCTGGATGAGAATGAGGAGGCCGCAGCCCATCTCCGCCAGGTGCTGCAGCTTTCCCCGAGCAACCTGGAGACCATGGAAGAACTGGTGAAGGTGTACGAAAAGCTGGGTGACACTGCCATGGCGGAAAAATACGAAAAGAAAATGCAGGTGGTGAAGGAAAACATCGCTCTGGATCAGGCAGAGGCCGCAGCTGCGTCAGCTGCACCGACCGAGCCGGGGATGCTGAGCTAGAAGTACCGCATTGCACAGAAGATTTTATTATGTACATAATTCAGGGACATCTGGGAAACAGATGTCCCTTTGATTTGCATTTGCCTTAAAACCGTTTTAATCCTTTTTCTATCATAAACGGATATAGCATTTAAGCTATTCGATTTAATGAGTAATGAGAAAAAACTGCCATTATGGCAAAAGGGAAAGAGATCTGTTTGCGCTTTCGAATCAAATTTTACCTGTAACAGAAAGATAACAGGTAGATGTGCCCTGTTTACGAAAAACTTTTAACATCTCCTTAACTTCTGGCACATATCTTGCGATTTAAGAGAAAAGAAGAAAAAGGGAATGCAACAGCAGTTGATTCTTTAAGGAGGTCTATATATGAAGAAATTATTAGCGTTTATTCTTTGTGCTGCAATGCTGTTTGGCTGCACCGCATGCGGAAACACTCACAATAAAAGAAATGAAGGTATGCTTCCCTTTGAAGGCAGCAACCTCTTTAAGCTCACTACTGCAGAAGACTTTGCAGAAGGCGTGATGGAAGGCGTTGAACCTGCAGCTGTCGGCAACGGTGCCGTTCAGCTTTCTGACGGCGTCCTTGAAGGCACCTTCACTTCTGCAGAATTTTACTGCGACAATTTCACCAGGATGGTTGCATCCTGGAACGCTTCCATTGCTGACGGCGCAAGCGTGGAGATCTTTGGCCGTGCAAGAATGGAATCACAGGATACCGAAGAAGTCATCTGGTCCGACTGGCTCACCTGGGGTGAATTCTCTCCGTATATGAAACGCGGAACCACCCAGAACAAGCAGGGTGCCGGCGGCTATGTGGATCAGGATACATTTTGCGCCGTCAGCGGCTGCTTTGACGGTTTCCAGATGAAGGCTGTTATCCGAAGAGACAGTGCAGAGATTGCTTCTCCTGTTCTTCGCGAACTTACCATGACCTTTGCGGGCGGCGATATGGTTCCCGGCTACGCAGAAGAAGCTGTGGAATTGCCGGCACAGGCGCTTTGCCCATCACCGGCATATTCACAGAATATCAGATGGGATGTTGTTTCCGACAGCATCTGCAGTCCGACCACCATCAGCGTTATGCTGAACACCATCAATCCGAACCTGGATCTTCTCCCGGAAGAAGTTGCTCTCAGCTCCAAAGACCTTGCGGAAGGCATCTTCGGCAGCTGGTCCTTCTGTACATCCTTTGCGGGCTGCTACGGCTATGAGTGCTATGCGCAGTATGGAGGCAAGGATATTATTCTTCAGGAACTTGCAAAGGGGCATCCTGTAGGACTTTCTGTTGCTTATAACACCAGGAACCTTACCGGCGCATGGGGCAGCACCGGCGGCCATCTTATCACTCTGATCGGCTACGAATACGAAGACGGCATCATGGACGATGACCATCTCTATATTTTCAGTTCTGACTCTTTTTCCAGGGATGACTGTGAATCCTACAGAAGATATAAGTGGACTGAGCTTGCGAATCTGGAGGACAGCAGCTTTGTATGCTATGTACTTGCTTCCACCGAAAGAGAAGAAGAGTGCACAGGCGTTCAGAGAATCAGTGCAGGCATTGAAAAGGGCGCAGAGACGGATCAGTGGATTTTGGTGGATGAAGAAGGCAATCAGATTTCCCTGGACGGCTTCAGAAACCGCAGAGGCTTTCTCTGTTACACCATTGAAGGTGTCGCAACAGACATGACGAGGGATACCTATGAGAGCAAATGCTCCGTTGTTTATCCAAATGCAGTAAATGTAAGTGCAAATAATACCTTTACTTATCTGAGTGCAAACAATGATTCCACCTTTACGCTGAATAAGAAGGACGCTCTTAAGGCGGCCGGAGTAAAGAAGGGTACGATTACCGTCTACGCGATCGGCGATTCCGGTTACATGTACATTGGTGAACTGAAATAGGGAAAAAACAGCAGTTTATCAGGGAGAGGCTCAGGCCTCTCCTGGTTTTTCAAAAAAGAGAAAAAGGAAATGAAAAAAGATATTGACATAGTGACAGGATATATGTTATTATAATAAAGCTGTGACATGTAGCAGCGACAAGCACAAAACAACTTCCTAAAAAAAGTTAAAAAAGTGCTTGACATAAGAAAGTAAATGATGTATAATCATTTATGTTGTCGGCGGTGATAAACCAAAGACAAAATGGCGTTCCAAGGTAGCTCAATGGTGGAGCACTCGGCTGTTAACCGATAGGCTGTGGGTTCGAGCCCCACCCTTGGAGCCAATTTTTTTTTCACGGTGACTTAGCGGATACGTCAGTTCCCCTGGGAAGCCAAAATGCCGGAATGGCGGAATTGGCAGACGCACAGGACTTAAAATCCTGCGATCCTTACCGATCGTACCGGTTCGACCCCGGTTTCCGGCACCATTTTTATGTTGGTGCAGACAGGTATAAATACAAGGTCGCCGGCATACAATATAACATGATATCGCGGGGTAGAGCAGTTGGTAGCTCGTCGGGCTCATAACCCGGAGGTCGCAGGTTCAAATCCTGTCCCCGCAACCACGTACATAACGCAAGGCTTTCGTCATAGAAGACCTTGCTTTTTTTATTTTTCCGGAGGTGCTGTAATGAATTATGTGATCTCAGATATTCACGGCTGCTATGATGCGTACTGCCGGCTTCTGAAAAAAATACATTTTTCGGATGAGGATACGCTGTATGTGCTTGGCGACGCTGTGGACCGGGGACCGGAACCCATCCGGCTGCTTCAGGATCTGATGATGCGCCCCAATGTCATATTTATCCTTGGAAATCATGAATATATGATGCTGAAGGTGCTGTCTAAGTTTGCAGTAGAAGTAACCGAAGAGAATGCGGAGAATTATCTGACAGCAGAAGACCTGATGGATTTCACATACTGGATGCAGGACGGAGGTGGTACGACTTGTGAACAGTTTCGGAAGCTTCCGGAAGATGAACAGCAGGATATCCTGGAGTATCTGGAAGATGCATCTCTCTATGAAGAGGTGGAAGCGGGGAAGTGCAGATATGTGCTGGTTCATGCCGGGATCTGCGGGTTTGAAGAAGAAAAACCGCTGGAAGACTATGCGCTGGGTGATTTCCTGTTTCACCGGGCAGATTACAGCAGAAGATATTTTTCGGATCCGGAAGAATACAGCGGCAGGAAGACTTATCTGGTAACAGGTCACACGCCGACCATGGCCATTCGAGAAGACGGGCAGCCTCTGGTTTATTCCGGACATGGCCATCTGGCGGTGGATTGCGGCTGCGTTTTCGGCGGAAAGCTGGCTGCCCTCTGCCTGGAGGATGGAAGCATATATTATGCGTAACAGGCAGAAGTGGAGTGAATGTTAGCAGAATC
>JAQXSU010000099.1 GCA_029219125.1 Bacillota bacterium | reverse complement strand
GTTTCCCCGGTAATCTCCGCTGCCTATTGTGCGGCAGGGCTGACCGGGATCGGTTTCGGCACGGCCACATTTATCGAATATATGATTCTGATCGGACTGCAGGCAGCAATTCTGCGCAGGAATTTCAAACCGTGGCAGCTGCTGCAGATCGGGGCCAGTTTTCTGACCAGCTTTTTTATTGATATATATGATACCGTTCTTCCCACAGCCCAGTCCATGGCGGTCCGGCTGGTTCTGCTGGCAGCGGCCATCGTGATCACTTCCATGGGAATCATTCTCACAGTGGGCATGGAGATCGTACCGAATCCGGCCGATGGATTTGCCAGTGTGCTGGGAAAGGTTCTGAAGAGGAATCTGGGATTTGGAAAAAACGTACTGGATCTGAGCTGCATTCTCCTTGCAGTGGCTCTGGGGCTTCTGGCAGAAGGTCGGATCATAGGCATTGGTATCGGTACGGTGCTGACCATGATACTGACCGGCCGGGTGGTTGCCCTGATCAGCCGGCGCACCGGTCCGGTATGCCGGAGGATCGTGGAGGAAAGCCGCAGAAATGCGCATGTGTCATAACATAACACACAAAAATTTTGCAGGAGGAAATAAAAATGGCGAATATTATTGTTTTATTTGAAGTGAAACCTACCAAAGCCGGGATGAACAAGTACCTTGACCTTGCAGCCATGCTGAAACCTATGTTAAACGGTTTCGACGGCTTTATCCGGGCAGAGCGTTTTTCCAGTCTGAATGAAGAGGGCAAGCTGCTGTCTATGAATGTATGGACGGATGAGGCCGCTGTGGAGCGGTGGAGGAATGTCATGGAGCACCGCATGAGCCAGAAAGAGGGGCGGGAAAAACTATTTGAAAGTTATAAAATCACTGTCTGTTCCGAAATCCGTTCCTATACGGATACGGAACGCACGCAGGCTCCACCGGACTCGAATGGATATTTAGGTGTGGAGGATTGATGCGCATATAATAAAGGTTTATATTGGCGGCAGTATGGGTTATGTGCTATAATAAACTGATATGCCGTAGTGTGTGAGACGTTTCGAAGAATGGAGATCGCAGATGGACAGAAAACCATATTACCGGCTGCTTGGATTGACAGAAGGTGCAACGGCTGCGCAGATCAAAGATGCCTATGAGAAAAAAATGCATAAGCTCCGGTCCGATGATTATGCGGATGATCCGGAGTATGTGGCACGGAAAACCCGGGAAGTACGCCATGCTTATAGTGTGCTGACCGGCAGTGCGGCACCTGCTACCCGGGCGCAGAAGGAAGCCAGATTCGAAAAATGGAAGGATGCCCAGGATGAGGGGGAAGACGCCATCCGTGAGGCGAAAAAAGCATTCCGCACAGGTGCGTCGAAGCTGAAGGCATTTGGTCACGATGCGGTCTGCGATCTGGATGAAGAGGCAGAGGAAAAGGGCAGCCGTGTTTTTCGGCGGGCAGAGGCCATGGACGAAGAAACCGGCGCATTCCGATCCGCCGGCGGAAGCGGCAGAACCGGCAGCGGAAGCCGGAAGAAGACCTACTATGCGCCCCATGAGCGCGGTGCGAAAAAGGAGGGGCAAAATCAACTGCGAAATAAGATCATTGCAGTGGCAGTAGTCCTTTTCCTCGGCAGCGGAATTCTGAGCACCTGTACAGAGCTGGTTACGGATGCGGGCAACAGTCTCTCATACATAATAAGTGAACCAGAGTACGAGGCTTCTTCAGAGGAAACATGGGAGCAGGTAAAACAGATCCAGGAGAATGCAGATCAGTTCGATTTCGAAAGCTTTCTTGATTTTTCCGACTGCGAAGACTATGCTGATCAGGTGGAATGGGAACTGGGCGAGGAGACCGCAGCATTCATCTGGAATGATATGACGGATCTGGCCTGGTACCTGCATTTCTCCAGCAATAATGAGGCGATTTCATACATCACCGGGGACGAGGAGTTTTATTGGGAAAACGATGATATTACCAATGCACTGACCATGGCTTCTGTTATGAATCCGCCGGCTTTCGAGGAAGTAGCAGGGGCGGTAAACCTGTACACCGGCGAGAGGATACTGAATTATTCTGATTACCTGATTTTCCTGCAAAATGTGGCAGAAGATCAGATTGATCTGGTCGCACCGGTGGATCAGTAAGCGGTGCAGTGATCGATGCGGTGATTATCGATGGGTTGATAATCGGTGATGAAAGAGGGGGCGTAATGATGAACATGAATTTTGATGATATCGTACCGGTACGGTTTACGGAAGGAAAGCTTCTGCTGCTGGATCAGACCAGACTGCCGGGCGAAGAAGTTTACATAGAGATGGAAACCAAAGAAGATGTGTGGGATGCTATCTATAAGCTGAAGGTGCGGGGGGCGCCGGCCATCGGCGTAGCGGCGGCTTACGGCCTGTACATTTCCGTACGGAATATGAAGGCGGATACAGCAGCGGAGTTTGCTGCCGAAGTGCGGGAGACAGCCGACTATCTGAATTCCTCCCGGCCGACGGCGGTGAATCTGTCCTGGGCGCTGAAGCGGATGGTAAGAACCATGGAGGAGTACCTGGAAGGCTGCGAAGATGCTGCGGCAGAAACCGGCGGCAGCGCAGAAGAAGAACGGAAGATCCATTGGGTGAAGGAAGTCCTCCGCATGGAAGCAGGAAGAATCCACGAGGAAGACGTGGCTGCCTGCCGTGCCATGGGAGAATACGGACTGTCCCTGCTGAAACCGGGTATGGGCATTCTGACTCACTGCAATGCGGGAACCATCGCCACGGCCAAATACGGTACCTGCCTGGCACCGATTTATCTGGGCCATGAGCGGGGCTATGATTTCCATATGTTTGCTGATGAGACACGGCCCCTGCTGCAGGGTGCACGCCTTACCAGCTGGGAACTGCAGCGGGCAGGCATCGATGTGACCCTGATTTGCGACAACATGGCGTCCATCGTTATGAAAAACGGATGGATCGATGCAGTTGTGGTGGGCTGCGACCGGATGGCGGCCAACGGCGACGGCGCCAATAAGATCGGTACCTCCGGTGTGGCGATTCTGGCGAAGGAATACGGCATTCCGTTCTACATGTTCGTACCGACTTCCACCATCGACCTTTCCACTGCCACGGGAGACCATATCGTCATCGAGGAGCGGAAGGGCGAAGAAATCTATAAAATGTGGTATGAAAAAGACATGGCGCCTGCCGGTGTGAAGACCTACAATCCGGCCTTCGACGTGACAGACCATAAATATATCACCGCAGTGGTAACGGAAAAGGGCGTGGTGTATCCGCCATACGATGTGAATCTGCGGAAACTGTTTGAGGAAGAGGTGTAGTATTTTGAATCTGATTGCAAAACATGCGAAACTGGCGGTGGTCATCGCAGTACTCTGCGGTGCAACCTCCGGATCGCTCAGTGCCATGACGGCCATTCCCGCCATGGGGATCGGCTTCCTGCGGCTGACCATCGCACTGCCGTTTTTTCTGATTCCGGCCCTGGCCAGTGAGGAAAAGCGCAGCCAGCTGAAGGCCATCAGCCGTCAGGATCTGGGATTATGCGTACTGTCGGGCGTGTTCCTCTTCGGCCACTTCTTTTCCTGGTTCAGTGCAGTGAAGCTGACCAATGTGGCCAGTGCAGCGGTGCTGGCATCCCTCCATCCGCTGGTGGTGCTGCTGGTAACCGTCTTCATCATGAAGAAAAAAGTCAGCTGGAAATCCGTGCTGGCCATCCTTGTGGCGTTATGCGGCGGTGCGATTATCATGGGATTCGACCTGAATACCCTGGCCGGCGGTCACCTGGCCGGAAACATTCTGGGATTCCTGGCAGGTATGTTCATGGGACTGTATTTTTCTGTGGGGGATGCCGCGAGAAAGACCGTGAACGGAGACATATATGTTCTGCTGGTGTTCAGCGCCTGCTGGGTATGCTTTGCAGGGGGTGTGATGGCAAGCGGAACACCAATCCTGGGCTATACCTTCCAGGACTACCTGTACGTGGTTCTGATGGCATTTATCTGCCAGATCGGCAGCCATGCGGTGTTCAACATGTGCATCGGCCATGTGAGCTCGTTATATGTGTCGACCATCGAGTCGGGCGATCCGGTCTTTTCTATTCTGGTGGCGGTGGTCTGCCTGGGACAGATCCCGGCGCTTTACGAAATTGTGGGCTGCATCATCGTGGTGGGAGCCCTGCTCTACTATAACTATCAGGAAAGCAGAGAAGAAACCGTATGAGCTATAAAGTCAGATTGCAATCCTTTGAGGGACCCTTCGACCTGCTGGTCTATCTCATCGAAAATGCGGAAATGAGCATTTACGACATCCGCATCAGTGAAATCACCAGTCAGTACCTGGAATATATCCGGACCATGCAGGAGATGGATGTCTATGTGGGCTCGGAATTCATGGTGCTGGCGTCGGCGCTGATCGAGATCAAATCCAAGATGATCCTGCCGCGGGTGGTGGATCCGGGCGACGGCAGTGTGGTGGAAGAGGATCCGAGAAGCGAGCTGGTGGCAAGACTTCTGGAATACAAGAAATTCAAAAATGCCGCTGAGATGCTGCAGGAAAAAGAAGAACGGTGCTCCCATATCTATGCCAAACCCCAGGAGGATATTTCCGCCTATCTGGAGCAGCCGGACGAGTACCTCAGTCTGGATCTGCGTCAGTTTGCCGGTGCGTTCAACCTGTTCCTCCAGAAAAAACAGAAGGAGGATTCCGTGCGCCGCCATTACACCCGGATCGAACGGGAACGTGCCCGGATGGAGGAGCGGATCTCCTATATCGCATCCATGGTGCGCAAAAGTCTGGGACAGGTGTTCAGCTTCCGGGAATTTATCCGGGATAAAAAAGACCGGTACGATGTGGTGGTCACTTTTATGTCTTTGCTGGAGATGGCGAAGAACCGGATCGTCCAGGTGGACCAGGCGTCAACTTACGGCGACATTCAGGTCAGTGCCGGACAAAATGTGGACGGCACGGTGAGCCTGGATATGCCGGGGGTGACCGATCTCCCGGACTTTGCGGATTTTGCGGAGACCACAGAGGGTGAGGATAGAGAGAAAGGAAAGGGACGGAAGGGAGAGAACTATGGCCAGTAAAAAGAGCATCAAATCTGCGTTGGAATCCATGATGTTCGTCTGGGGCGAGCCTCTGGACGTAAAGACGGCGGCAGATGTTTTCAATATGAACCGGCAGGAGATCTACGACTGCTTTCTGGAGCTGCAGAAGGAATACGAACAGGAAGGTCGGGGGATCGTCATCCGGGAAGTGAATAAGGCATTCCAGTTTGTCACCCGGGAGGAAAACGCAGACTACATCGAGCGTCTCTGCACGCCTGTGAAAGCCAGAAGGCTGTCCCAGTCCGCGCTGGAGGTTCTGGCCATCGTGGCGTATAAGCAGCCGGTGACCAAGGGCGAGATTGAGGCGATTCGCGGAATCAAGTGCGACCGGGTCATGGACGGCCTGATCAAGAAGGAACTGGTCTGCGAGAAAGGACGATCCGATGCGGTGGGGCGGCCGATTCTCTATGGAACCACCGATGTGTTTCTGCAAAACTTCGGATTTTCTTCGCTGAAAGAACTGCCGCCGATTGATGATCTGGAAGGCGTCATGGCAGCGGATGTGGAAGTGGAAGTGGAAAAGGATTCTGACGGAAATCCGATTATGGAAGGCCAGATGAAGATTGAGATATAGGACGAAGTGCAGCCAGAAAGCAGCAGTCGGAAGAGGCCAGGGCGCTGCTGAATGCCATTGACCTGTATGTCCGGATGAGCTGGAAATACAGCTGGTGGATCGGGACGGGAAATGGGTCAGGAAGGAAAAAGACGGTACCATCGTTCCTATGGACTGAACCTGTGACATTGGCAGCAGCTTGAAAAAGAAGCATAAAAGAGACCTTGAAGAAACCTCTGTTTCTCAGGGTCTTTTTATTATGTAGGAAATATTGTTAACGATATTTCCGGAATAACAAGAAAGTCTACCGATAAGAATCTAATCGGCGAAGTCGACTTTCTTATATGCCGGGATGCCGTAAATAACTTCCCAGGGGTAGGTGACGGTGGGTGACGGTGGTGATGGTGGTGACGGTGGTGATGGTGGTGATGGTGGTGACGGTGGTGATGGGTTAGCATGTACTAACACATACATATGGATATAAAAAAAGCAAAAAAGTATGTGCTGCCGACGAAAAAAACAGAGGAAACGCTGTGAAAATGGTGAAAAAACGATGATTCATACGAATTTGTACGAAAACCGGTGAGAAAAACACATACTTTTTTTGAAAAAACAGGTCCATATGGACGGGTCGTTCTTTCTGCATCACATTCATACCGGGTGAAAAAGTCGGAATATAACCGCCGAAATCCCGTAAACTGCTGTAGGGAGCAGAGAAATGAGAAAATGTATTTCAATGAAAACACATCGAAAGAAGAAACAAGGGGCAGAACCGGGAAGGAGACAGGAAACAGAACCGGGAGCCGGGCAGAAAGCCGCTGGGCTGTTGATTACGGTTTTTGTGATTCTGATTCTGGCCCTGTCTGCTCTGGCCATCTGGAAAGTCCTTACGGAAGCATCCGGCGTGAACGGAGCCGGATTTCCCGCAGTAAAAGGCGAATACGCTGCGGCAAAAGACGGATACACAGCAGCGAAACCGGAACCAGGGGAAACAGCACCCGCAATCGCAGCTCCGTCCGTTTCTGCGGGGGCGGCGATTCTCATTGATGCGGAGGACGGAACGGTGCTGTATGAAAAGAATGCCGATCAGAAGATGTATCCGGCCAGCACCACAAAGATCATGACCGCTCTTGTAGTTCTGGAAACACTGGAAGAGCTGGAACTGGGACTGGACAGCGAGATCATCGTACCGGCAGAGGCACAGGGCGTGGAAGGCTCGTCTTTGTATCTGAAGGCAGGGGAACGGATGTCGGTGGAGGAACTTCTTTACGGCCTGATGCTCCAGTCCGGCAATGACAGCGCCGTGGCGCTGGCAGCCTGCGTGGGCGGAAGTGCGGAACATTTCGTGGATCAGATGAATCAGCGGGCGGCAGAGCTGGGCTGCCGGGGAACCCATTTCGTAAATCCAAACGGGCTGTATGATGCGGAGCATTATACCAACGCAAGGGATCTTGCGTACATCGCCAGAGAGGCCATGAAGCGGGAAGATTTCAGAAAGATCGTGGGATCACAGAGGTGGAGCAGTGAAGGCAGTTCAGCGCGAACCTTCGTCAATAAGAATAAGACCGTTTTTCAGTATGAGGGAGGAGACGGCGTGAAAATCGGATTTACCAAAGCCTCCGGCAGAACGCTGGTGTCTTCAGCCAGCAGGGATGGCCATCGGGTCATTGCTGTGGTGCTCAATGACGGAAACTGGTTTCAGGATGCTTATGCGCTGATGGATTTTGGATTTTCCGTACTGGAAACATCGAAACATTAAGAGAAAGAAATTGTGCATGAGATCGTGAGACAGCAGGAGGTTAAAAGTGGGATATGTTTGTGTGGACAGAGGCTCTCTGCGGTGTCCCTGTCACTTGATGGCCGCAGGCCAGTGCTATACCTGCACCATGACCAGAACCGGCGGATGCTGCTGTGAAGACGCCGCCGGCTGGCAGGGGGTCTGCCCCTATACGGAATATATACGGCGTGGAGAAACTGCGGTTTCCCGCGAGCCGGATATTTTATGGGAAACGGACGTATTGGAAAAAATCCATTACGGGAATGGACTGTTCGTCATCCGTCTGGCTGTTTCCGCCGGATTGGCTGAGGCATGCCGGAGACCGGGGGCATATCTGATGGCAGAGGCACTGGGCTGCCGTACGCCGGTTTCCGTGCTGCGTGCCCAGAGGCAGGGAGGGGACGGCTTCAGAGACGGCTTCAGAGACGGCTGTGTGGAACTGGCGGTGAAGGCGGCAGGCCCGAAGTCAGAGGAACTGACGAAAAAAAGTGTCTGGCGCATTGCCGGCCCATATTACGGCGGCCTGCTGCGTGGAGAAAAATTGCTGACGGCCGGGAAGGTGCATGGAGCAGGGAAGGCGCGTGGAACGGAGAAACCCCATGGAGCCGGGAAGCTTCTGGTCATTGCCCGCGGTGTGGCGGCAGCGCCCTTCCTGGCGCTGCGGCAGGTGCCGGAGTATGCCGCCACGGAGGCGGAGGTGTACCTGGATCATGACTCGCTGCCGGAAGCATTTCTGGAAGAGTATCTCTGCGGGCAGGTCTTCGAGAGGATTCAGCTGAGCCGGGAAAAGGATCTGGAAAGCATGAAGGAGATCCTGCAGCAGCACATCCGTACCGGCTGCAGAGACGAAACAGAGCCAGCGCAGGCGGTCATGCTGCTGGTCAGCCCATACTTCATCGAGCGGCTGACAGAGGATCTGACAACAGAAGAAAAAGAAAAGCTGATCGTTCCCAATCCGGCCAATCTGTGCTGTGGCATGGGAATGTGCGGATCCTGCAGCCATACCGATAAAGACGGACTTACCGTAAGGCTTTGCAAATGCAGTCCGGTCGTGATAGAATAGAACCAGACGAAAGAGAGGTAATCCATGAACGTACTGCGAAGCACCACGGCACTGGCCCTGACCATGTGCCTCCAATATGCTGATGAAAACGGCACAGCTGTGGACGCAACCTGCGGAAACGGCAATGATACATTGTGGCTGTCAGAGCATTTCGCCAGAGTCTATGGCTTCGATATTCAGGAAAGCGCCATCCGGGCCACAGCCGCAAAGCTGGAAGAAGAAGGACGGACCAATGTGGAACTGATCCATGACAGCCATGAGCATATGGCAAAATACGTGCAGGAACGGCCGAAGGTCATCGTGTTCAACCTGGGATATCTTCCCGGCGGTAGCAGAGAAATCAGCACTCGCTGCGGCACCACCATGGAAGCCCTTGCCGGTGCGCTGAACCTGCTGGCTGTGGACGGACTCCTCTGCGTGACCATGTATCAGGGCCACAGCGAAGGATATCTGGAAAGGGTGAAGGTCCTGGAATGGGCGCGGAATCTGGATAAATCCATATATCACTGTATACGGACGGATATGATCAATCAGCCGGGCATGCCGCCGGAAATCCTGTGGATCACGAAGAAAAAAGAAACGGAAAAATAAGTCTGATCCGAACCTCCCCTGCATAGAAATAGCAGGGGAGGTTTTTGTTTATGAGCAAAATATTCATTCTCGGCGGTGGATGGGCGGGCTGCAGTGCGGCGCTCATCGCGGCCAAACAGGGGGCGCAGGTTATCCTGGCGGAAAAAACAGATCTCCTGCTGGGTGCGGGTAACGCAGGCGGGATTATGCGGAATAACGGCAGGTTCACAGCAGCGGAGGAAAATATAGCCCTGGGAGCAGGGGAAATGTTTCAGATTACGGATCGGTATGCGGTCCACAGGAATGTGGACTTTCCCGGCCATGAACATGCCAGCTTTTATGATATTACGAAGGTGGAGCCGGCGGTACGCCGGCTCCTTGCAGACAGGGGGGTGGAAGTGCGGCTGTGCTGCCGGGCCATCGATGTGAAGTGGGAGCCGTCCGGGGACAGCCATGAAAGCGGCAGAACGGCGGAAGAAGTGCCGGGTGAGGGTGGAAACCGGGCTGAAGGAAGTCGAAAACAGGTACCGGGCGGCAGACGAATCGCAGCAGTGAAAACCATCTCATCGGGTCCGGTATCTTACGATGTGCAGGGACAGTGGGAAGAGGCGGATGTCTTCGTAGAAGCCACCGGCTCCAGCGGTCCCATGGGCAACTGCATGCGGTATGGCAGCGGCTGCGCCATGTGCGTACAGCGCTGCCCGGCCTTCGGCCCGCGGGTCAGCCTGACCGCGCGGGCCGGGGCTGCCGACCTGGCAGCCCGCCGCGAAAGCGGCAGGCCGGGCGCACTGAGCGGGTCCTGCAAGCTGGAAAAGAAGAGCCTGTCCCGAAAGATCCAGAAAAAACTGTCCCGGGACGGCTACGTCGTGATCCCTTTGCCGCCGGATCTGATTCAGAAAGGAAAACTGAAAGAAAAAGTCTGCCAGCAATATGCGCTGGACGCTTTTGCGGAGAACCTGATCCTCATTGACACAGGCGAGGCGAAGCTGATGAGCCCGTTCTTTCCGCTGGAAAAGCTGCGTATGGTGGAGGGTTTTGAAGAGGTGCGGTTTCTGGATCCATGTGCCGGAGGGCAGGGTAATTCCGTCCGTTACATGAGCGTAGGCGCGCGGGACGATACCATGCGTGCTGAAGGCTTTGAGAATCTGTTCCTGGCCGGCGAAAAATCCGGATTTTTCGTCGGCCATACCGAAGCCATCACCACAGGAAGTCTGGCAGGATATAACGCAGCCCGCTTTGCACTGCAGCCCGAAACATCACAGCCCGAAATCCTTCAGACCGAAGCCAAGGCTTCGGCAGGAAAGTCGGGA
>JAQXSU010000098.1 GCA_029219125.1 Bacillota bacterium | reverse complement strand
GAAGAAAGATTTGAATCTTTTGCCGAGGTGTCGCTGCCGGACAGTGTGCAGAATGTGCAGCACGTTTTCCAGGAAAAAAAGGGCAAAGGAAACGAGTCTGAAGAAAACAGTGCCGAAGAATACGATGAGATCTGGCAATGGGAAACTGCCGCTTATCGTGATGCCAGAGATACTGTGCTGCAGCTTAGACGAAATGGGGGAATCCGGTATGTGGCTTCAGATCGAGGATACATGGAACTGTCATTTTACCGGATGGAACCGCAAAGGGCAGAACTGTCCGGGGAAGAGAAAGGTCTTGTATTTATACGAAGCAGTGTGCAGGGGAAGTTTTGCTTCGTAACGGAGTTCACAGTTGCAGGGTACTGCAATGGGAAAGGAAGATATGAGGCAGAGTTTGAAGATGTGGACGGACATGGGACCGGCGCGCTGCTGATTGCGGATAACGTAAGCCGGGAATATTTCATCGGGCTGTTGGAATGGGTCGTCGGCGGATCATATCCTTCGGCGGACGAAAAGGAGTCCGGGGAAAATGAGGAAGTCAGGACGACGGATTTTGTCAATGCGAGGAAGGAGATCGCCTGCCGGACAGCGGCGGAGGAGATCGTATATAAAAAGCTGACCGCAGAACTGAATGATCTTCCTGCGGAATTTACCATAGATTCCTGGTATTATGCAGACGGGAATGAATATGAAGGACAGAAGTACAATGTCCACTGTGAGAGTTATGTTAAGGGTTATGGCATGCTGGAGTGGTATTTGATGATGGAGGAAGACGATGGAAAATGGATAGAAAAGGGGACGTCTCTGCGGGTGGATCCATCTGAGGAATAGTTTGTATTGGTTTAACTCTACGATACTCTTCATTCTTTGAAAATGTGCCTGTATCATAAATCGAAAAACTGATTGAAAACAAGATGAGAGTATTATATTATCGAAAACTATCCCGAGGATGATGGTTATCTGATAAGAGGGCCTTCGGGAAGAGTTGTAACCACTTCTTTTTATCAGGATAATCTGGAAGCATATGAAAAAGGAGATTGGGAAGCCATCAAGAAATACTTTGATGAAAACGGTATCGTAGGCATTGAACATAATGGGCGACTATAAACTATCGTGTGGATATCTGAATCGAAAAATAGAGCAGACAGAAATCTGAGAAATGATCCACTATACAGCAGCCCGCTTAAACGGCAGGCTGCTTTTTTCATTGAATGAATTTATTCTGTTCGCCTTCCTTTTTTCAGCATTCTACTGCTGGCGCAGGTCGAATTCCGGGTTGATGGCGTAAAAGTTTTTGCTGTTCAGATTATCCTGCACGATGCGCAGGCTTTCGCCGAACCGCTGGAAATGCACAATCTCGCGCTCCCGAAGGAAACGGATCGGATCGATGACATCCGGATCGTCCACCATGCGGAGAATGTTGTCATAGGTGGTGCGGGCTTTTTGTTCTGCTGCCATGTCTTCCACCAGATCGGTGATGGCATCGCCCTTCGAGGCGAAACAGAGAGCGTCAAACGGAAAACCAGCTGCCGCCTGTGCATATACACCGCCGGTGTGGTCTACGAAATAGGTCTCCATGCCGGCTTCTTTAATTTCTTCGATGGTCATATTTCTTGTCAGCTGGCGGACGATGGTAGCCACCATCTCCAGATGGGCCAGCTCTTCCGTACCGACGTCCGTCAGCACGCCGGCTACTTCCCGGTACGGCATGGAGTAGCGCTGGGACAGGTAACGGAGCGAAGCGCCAATTTCACCGTCCGGACCGCCGTACTGGCTTATGATGAACTTCGCCAGGGCAGGATTCGGGTTCTTGATATTGACCGGAAACTGCAGTCTTTTTTCATATTGCCACATACGCGCTAATCCTCCATTTCCCAGGGCCACGGCGTCTGGACCCAGGCCCAGCCCTGTGTAGTGTCCGCATCATCGGCAACCAGAGGACCAAACTGGCTTTCATAGTCTGCCGCTGCTTCTGCAAATTCCTGCTGAAATTGTCTGAAAAGATCCAGGGCCATCTGATTGGTGGGATGCGTATCCAGAAACAGGTTCAGATCATACAGAACGAAGTCTGCCTCCTGCACGCGCCGCAGTGCTTCACTTCTTGTCATGGCTGCATCCCTCCTCTTCCTCTGCGTTCTGTCATTACGGTGATACCTTCGAAAGGCAGATCCAGCTCCGGGAAAACGGTACCCCGCATCAGAGCGGTGTCCTGCGGATAGGTGGTTTTCCACTGCTGCATCGGTGTGTATGCCATAGCGATGGGAAGACTCCCCAGAAGCCGGGCGTCAAATCCGGATGCCTCAGAGCCGGGAGGCATGGAAGGGCCTGACGACTGCGGCGGTCTGCCGGATGGATTTTGTACGGAAGGCGGTCTGGAAGGTGACTGGGCAGGCGGCCGGGCCGGAGGACGGGACGGACCTGCCATGCCGGGCATGCAGCCCGGTGTGCCGCCGATGGTAATCGGCATGCCGATATAAGGTTCTCTTATCAAAATAAAGCTCCTTTCTAAACAGGATTCAGTTTATAATATGAGGAAAGAGGAAAAGAGGTGCCTGTTTGCAGACCGTAGTTTGCAGACTTCAGTTTGCACCACGCTGTTTACCGGATCGGAGACGAAAACCTCTTGAAAAATCCGCTGCGTTTCACTATGATAGTAGGTGGAAAGACGAAGAAAAAAACTGTCGAAAAAACAGCATTTTAACGCCATCTTAACCGAGTTATGGTATATCATATAGCTGAGAGGGGAAGAAATATGGATTCAAAGAAAAGCAAACAGGACTACAAGAAATACCTGTCCCAGTCGTCTACGAAAGAAACACTGCAGAAGGATCATCAGAGAAACTGTACCATCTTTCTCGGTATGTTTCTGCTGACAACCGGCATTTCTTTTGTATTCAACCAGATCGCGTCGGATCCGTCGCTGAACATTGCCATGGTATATGTTCTGGGACTGTTTATGGTGGCAAGATATACCGATGGTTATGTATTTGGACTTCTGTTTGCGGTCTGCAGCGTAATCAGTGTAAACTATTTCTTTACGGTCCCGTACAGGAACCTGAATTTCACCATGGAGGGCTATCAGGTCACTTTCGCGGGAATGCTGATTATCGCCATGATTACATCTGCCATGACGACCCATATGAAGGAGCAGGCCGCAGCCCTGGCGGAGCAGGAAAAGCAGCTGATGGAAGCGCAGAAGGAAAAAATGCGGGCTAATCTGCTGCGGGCGGTCTCCCATGATCTCAGAACGCCGCTGACCGGCATCATCGGCAACAGCGCTTCTTATCTGGAGATGGAAGATCAGTTTTCCAGAGAGGAAAAAATGGCGCTGGTGGAGCACATTCAGGATGATGCCAACTGGCTTCTGAACATGGTAGAGAATCTGCTGTCTGTTACCCGGATTGATAACGAAACGGCCAGGGTGAGCAAGTCCTATGAAGCGGTGGACGAGGTGGTCGCCTCTTCTGCGGCAAGGTTCCGGAAGCGGTTCCCGGAAGCGGAGGTAAAGGTGCGTGTGCCGGATGATGTGGTGATGGTTATGATGGATGCCATGCTTATTGAGCAGGTCATCATCAACATCCTGCAGAATGCACAGCTTCATGCCCACACGAAAAAGCCCATCGAACTGTTCGTGGAGGAGGATGAGCAGTTTGTCTGGTTCCATATCCGGGACTATGGCGACGGCATCGATGAGAGCAAGCTGACCTCCATCTTTGATGGAGAGGGATACCGGGAGGTTTCCCAGGAAACAGATTCATATAAAGGGATGGGAATCGGACTTTCCATCTGCAAGACCATTGTGGCTGCCCACGGCGGTACCATTGGTGCATTAAATCATGACGAGGGGGCGGAATTTTATTTTTCCCTTCCGAAGGAAATGGAGGAGTAGGAAATGACACAGAAAATATCAGTATTGATCATTGAAGATGAAAAGAGCATATGCGATTTCGTAGCGAAGACGCTGCAGTCCCATGATTATAAGGTGACGGCAGTACATAACGGAAAAGATGGTCTGGCACAGCTGACTTCTTCGCTGCCGGATATCGTACTTCTGGACCTGGGTCTTCCGGATATGGACGGGATGGATATCATTCAGAAGACGAGAGAATGGTCCAGTATCCCCATCATCGTCATCTCTGCCAGAACCCAGGAAAAAGAAAAAGTTGCAGCACTGGACAGCGGTGCGGATGATTACATCACCAAGCCGTTTGGCACCTTTGAGCTCCTTGCCAGAATCCGAACCGCCATACGGCATAATAACAAAATCGTGGACGACCCGGTCAACGCCAACCGTCCGTACAGTGCAGGCGGTCTGAAGATCGATTTTGAGAAGCGGATTGTTTCGGTGGAAGGAAACGAAGTACACCTGACCCGGGTGGAATACAAGATCGTATCTCTTCTGGCGAAAAACTCCGGCAAGGTCATGACCTACGACTCCCTGATCAATCAGGTGTGGGGACCGTATGCAGATGACAACAACCGGATCCTCCGCGTCAATATGGCCAACATTCGCCGCAAACTGGAAGCCAACCCGGGCGAACCAAAATACATCTTTACAGAACTGGGAATTGGATATAGAATGTTAGA
>JAQXSU010000097.1 GCA_029219125.1 Bacillota bacterium | reverse complement strand
GTGGGTGCATGGTGGTATTTCATCACACCGGGGCTCTGCGTAATCCTGGTGGCCCTGGGCTTCACACTGATGGGGTATGCCTTCGATGAAATCCTCAATCCGAAGCTGAAAGAACGATAGGAGGGGAAGAGATGCAGTTATTGGAAGTCAAAGATTTAAAAACATATTTTACCACCTCCAAAGGCAAGGCAAAAGCCGTGGACGGGGTATCCTTCACCCTGGATTACGGTCAGTGCCTGGGCCTGGTGGGTGAGTCGGGCTGCGGCAAGACCACCACAGCACTCTCCATCTGCCAGCTGCTGCCGAAGGAAGGAAAAGTGGAGGGCGGACAGATTTTGCTGGAAGGGGTGGATTATGCGTCCATGTCTGAAGAGGAGATCATGAAGCACCGCTGGCAGGACGTTTCCATCATCTTTCAGGGTGCCATGAATGCCTTCAACCCGGTGAAAAAGGTGGGCTGGCAGATTGCGGAAGCCTGCATCCTCCACCAGAATATGACGAAGGAACAGGCCTGGGAGCGGGCAGGGGAACTGTTTGAGATGGTTGGCATCGCAAAAGAGCGTGTCACTCAGTATCCCCATGAGTTTTCCGGCGGCATGAAGCAGCGGGCCATGATTGCTATGGCGCTGGCATGCAGTCCGAAACTGATTATCGGGGATGAACCGACCACCGCACTGGACGTCATGATTCAGGCTCAGATTCTGGAACTGCTGGAAAAGCTCCGCAGAGAGCTGAACATGGGGATGATTCTCATTACCCACGACTTATCGATTTTAAGTGAAACCTGCGACAAGATTGCGGTCATGTATGCCGGAAAAATTGCGGAGCTGGGGACGGTGGATGATATTTTCAACCATCCGATGCATCCGTATACGAAGCGGCTTCTGGATTGTTTCCCGAACATTCACAGCAAGGAGCGGGTGATTCCGGACGGCATCCCGGGCTATCCGCCGAATCTGATCAATCCGCCGGAAGGCTGCCGGTTCTGTCCGAGATGTGCGGAAGCGGAAGCGCGCTGCAGCGCCGAAGAGCCGGAATTCCTGCAGGTAGGTCCGGAGCACTTCGTGTCCTGCCATTTGTGTGTGAAGGGTGGTGAGCAGAATGGCTGAAAAAATGCTGGAAATAAAAGATCTGAAAGTGTATTATGAAATAAAGAAAGGTTTTGCGGAAACCCTCTTTGGCAAGCCGCAGGTACTGAAGGCCGTGGACGGAGTCAGCTTTTCCATCGGCCGCGGGGAGATTCTGTCCCTGGTGGGCGAATCCGGCTCCGGAAAAACCACCACCGGCAAGGCGATTCTCCAGCTGGCACCGGTCAGCGGCGGCAGCATTCTCTTCGAGGGCGAGGAAATGACAGGGAAAAAGGACCTGTCGGAATTCCGCAAAAAAGCCCAGATGATTTACCAGGATCCGTATCAGGCCCTGAATCCCCGTCAGTATATTTCGGATATTGTGGGAGAACCGCTGGATGTGAACGGATTGGTGACGACCAGGGAAGAACGCGAACGGCGAATCAAAGAAGCCCTGGAAGGTGCAGGACTTACGCCGGCAGAGGACTATATGTTCCGGCGGCCTTTCGAGCTTTCCGGCGGACAGCGGCAGCGTGCCGCCATCGCAGGCTCTCTGATTATGAAGCCGGAGTTCGTGGTGGCCGATGAACCGGTATCCATGCTGGATGCAAGCATACGGACCGGCATCGTGAAGATGATGCTCCAGGAACGGGATAAGAAGGGTGTGGCATATCTTTTCATCACCCACGATCTGTCCCTGGCATGGCTGATTTCCGACCGGATCGCCATCATGTATCTGGGAAAAATCATGGAAATCGGCACCGCGGACGAAATTGTCCATAATCCGAAGCATCCGTACAGCCAGGCCCTTTTGGACATCATGCCGGTACCGGGCAAAATCCTCACAGAAAAGCGTAAGATTCTCCAGGGGGAAACGCCAAATGCCGGGGCTGTGGTGGAAGGCTGCAAGTTCTGCGGCCGGTGTCCGCAGGCCATGGAGATCTGTGCGAAAACGGAACCGGAAAACGTGGAGATCTCACCGGGCCATTTCGTCATGTGCCATAAGTATGCATCGCTGAAGACGGCAGCAGAACAGGAAGGTGGACAGCATGGAAATCCTGAAACACCTCAGTGATCTGATGGAATTTCAAAGTGTCAGTGAGGACCGGGAATGCTGCAAGGCGGCACTTCGCTATGTGCTGGAACTGGCAGAAAGCTTCGGACTGACGGTGAAAGCAGGCAGATACGGCGATGTGGGAATCGTGGACCTGGGCGAAGGACCGGAGACCGTGGGCATTCTGACCCATGTGGATGTGGTGGCGGAAGGAAACCCGGCGCTGTGGGATTTTGCGCCCTATGGTCTGACCGAAAAAGAAGGAATGTTGTACGGCAGAGGCATTGTGGACGACAAGGGGCCTGTCATTGCCAGCCTGTATGCCCTGAAACGGATCAAAGAAGCGGGCATTCCGCTGAAAAAGAAATTACGGCTGATTATCGGTACCAGCGAAGAGATTCAGTGGACCGATATGGAGCACTATATTGAAGAATTCGAATTGCCGGATTACGGCTATTCGCCGGATGGAAACTTCCCCATCTATAATCAGGAAAACGGATACATGGATGTGGAACTGTGCTTCGATGAAATGCTGCCGGAAGGAATCGGCGGATTTACCGGAGGAAGTGCAGCCAATGCCATCCCGTCTTATGCCGCTTACGAAAAAGACGGAAAGACGGTGGAGTTCACCGGCAAAGCCGCCCACAGCTCCTCACCGCAGCTGGGCAGGAATGCCATCAATCTGCTTTGTGAAGCGGTGGGTCGGAAATATGGACTTCGGTTTGCCCGGGTCGTCTCGGAATTTTTCCCGGAAGGAACCTATGAGAGCAGGTTCCGGTTCCGGAAAGTGGACGGCAGCTTCAGCGAAAAGGGTGATCTGACCATCGTCCCGACACTTCTGCGGCAGGAAGGCAGCAGGATCTTCATCAATTTCAATGTAAGGCAGTGCTGCGGCATCCCGGGACAATCGATTCTGGAGGGGCTGCAGGAGAAGGCGGAAGCCTGCGGCTATGAAGTGATACTCCGGGAAAAGATGGAGCCCATCTGGGTCAATGAGGACCAGCCGTGGATCCGGCGCATGCAGCAGGTGACCGAAAAATACGGAATGGATTCCAGGTGCCTGTTTGCGCCGGGGTGCAGTTACGCCAAGAGCATGCCCAACTTCGTCGTCTGGGGGCCTGTTTTTCCGGGGGATCCGGACTGCGCCCACATGGAAAACGAGCAGCAGAGCCTGGAAAGCTTCCTGCGCAGCCTGGATATGTATACGGAGTATCTGATTACAGAAGGCCAGAGTGCGCCGGTAAAATAAAGGCCAGAGTGTGCCTGCAGAAAGAGAGGTTATGAAACATGAAAACAAAAGTGGATCCCATTCGGCTGACCATGGATATGGTTGCCATTCCAAGCTATTCCTTCATGGACAATCAGGAAGAGGGCATTTCTCAGTACATTCTGGACTTCTTTCTGGAACATGGATTTACCGCATACCGGACGGAAATCGAACCGGGACGTTATAACACCGTCGCCATCCTGGAAGGAACGGAACGGGAGACGTCCCCGTCCCTGATGCTCACCGGGCACATGGATACGGTGCCTGCGTATGATTTCGAGAAGGCCTTCGAGCCGTGGGAAGATGAGGAAAATGTATACGGCAGAGGTACTGTGGACATGAAAGGAGCGCTGGCTGCAGCCATGTGTGCCATGGTGGAAATCAAGGAAAGCGGAACGCGGCTGAAAGGGGATCTGATCTTCTGCGGCGTGGCAGACGAGGAAGAAGCGGGAATCGGCACGAGGAGCCTGATTGAGACCGGACCGGAAGCCACATATACGGTGGTCGGTGAGCCGACGGACCTGCATATTGCGCTGGGACATAAAGGCCTGGAATGGATCGAAGTGTCCTTCAAGGGAAAGAAGGTCCATGGCGGTGCCCAGGAGGAAGGGGTCAATGCCATCATGATGGCAGGACGTTTCCTGCATAAACTGGAAACCGAATACCTGCCGAAGCTGGCACAGAGAACCCATCCGATTCTGGGCAAGGCGACCCTGAACATCGACACCATCAACGGCGGCGATCAGCCGAGTACCGTTGCGGATCACTGCAGCATCCGGCTGGACAGAAGATGCCTGACCAGCGAAACCATTGCACAGGTCTATGCGGAACTGCAGGAACTGATCGATCAGCTGCACCGGGAAGACCCGCGGTTTG
>JAQXSU010000096.1 GCA_029219125.1 Bacillota bacterium | reverse complement strand
CAGATATAATACAGAAAAGATTATATAGGCAATGGAGGCTGCAGATGCACGGGGAAGCCAGCTGATCGTGTACCCGCAGCATGCGGTGACTGCTTACACCTGCGGCGACCTGTTCCTGCAAACCAGCCTGCAGCAGGCCGCAGAAGAAGCCCTGGTGGAGATCACCGGTGCCAGTCTTGGCCTCAATCTGGTTGCGGTGGTGGGTGTCCCGCTGGTGGTGGAAGGCAAACTCTATAACTGCGCTGCTGTCGTCAGCGGCGGAGAAATTCTGGGCATCGTGCCGAAGACCCATCTGCCGAATTACGGTGAATTCTATGAAAAGCGGTGGTTCACGCCAGCGCCGGAGGAAACCATTCTCATTAGCTTGGCGGATCTGGAGTATGAAATTCCGTTCGGAACTGACCTGCTGTTCCGCTGCAGCCAGATGCCATCCTTTGTCTTAGGGGTGGAAATCTGTGAAGATCTTTGGGCCGCCCTGCCGCCGAGCACCTTCCATGCCCTGGCAGGCGCCACCATCGTGGTCAATGCCTCTGCCAGTGATGAGGTGGTGGGCAAACTCCAGTACCGCCGGGAGCTGGTGGGCGGACAGTCGGCCAGAATGCTGTGCGGCTATGTCTATGCCACCTCCGGCAGCGGAGAGTCCAGCACGGACTGCACCTTCTCCGGTGCCAACATGATTGCAGAAGACGGCAGTATTCTGGCAGAGGCCAGACCGTTCGGAGACGGCTTCTGCAGTGCTGAGATCGATGTGGAGCGCCTCATTGCCGAGCGAATTAAAAATACCACCTTCGAACCCCTGCCGGGTGCGGAGGACGACTATATGGATATTTATTTCGATCTGGACGTGGTGGAGAATGACCTTCGCCGGGAATTCTCGCCGACACCATTTATTCCTGCGGACCAGACCCAACGTGCAGAACGATGCGAGCTGATCCTGAACATCCAGTCCTCCGGTCTGGCCAAGCGAATGGAACATACCCACAGCAAGGCTGCAGTGATCGGAATTTCCGGCGGTCTGGACAGCTGTCTGGCCATGCTGGTGGCAGTCCATACCATGAAGAAGTTGGGACGACCGGCTTCCGATGTGTATGCCATCACCATGCCATGCTTCGGTACCAGCAAGCGGACCCGCTCCAACGCACAGATTTTATGTGAGGAGCTGGGGGTCACCTTCTGCGAAATCAACATTAAGGACACGGTGCTGCAGCACTTTAAAGATATTGACCAGGATCCGAAAAATCTGGATGTGACCTTCGAGAATGCACAGGCCAGAGTCCGTACCCTGGTACTGATGGATAAAGCTAACCAGCTCTCCGGGTTGGTGGTGGGCACCGGCGACTTGAGCGAGCTTGCCTTGGGCTGGGCCACCTACAATGGGGACCACATGAGCATGTACGGCGTCAATGCCGGTGTGCCGAAAACCCTGGTCCGCCACATCGTCCGCTATGAAGCAGACCGGGCGGCGGCTGACGGGCAGCAGAAGCTGGCGGACTGCCTGCTGGATATTCTGGACACACCGGTCAGTCCGGAACTGCTCCCGACGAAGGAATCCGGTGAGATTGCGCAGGAAACGGAATCCATCATCGGACCGTATGAGATCCATGATTTCTATCTCTACTATGTGCTTCGGTTCGGCTTCAGCCCGAAAAAGATCTTCAAGATTGCCCGCAAGGCCTTGGGGGACAAGTACACCGATGAAGTGCTTCTCTACTGGCTGCGGAACTTCTATCGACGGTTCTTCGCCCAGCAGTTCAAGCGCAGCTGCCTGCCGGACGGCCCGAAGGTGGGAAGCGTCACCCTGTCTCCGCGTGCAGACTGGCGCATGCCGAGCGACGCCGTCAATGCAGTCTGGATGGCAGAAGTGGAAGAGCTGGAAAAGGAATGGAAGAAATAAAACGATAAAACCAGGGAAAAGGCCCGGGACGTCAGCTGACATCCCGGGCCTTTTCCGATGATATATATCCTTTGTTATCCCTCAATTTTACGTTTCGCTTCCAGCAGATCCGCGTATTTTTCTTCCACGATTTCATTCCATAATTCGCAGTTGTCAAATCCGATATCCTCCGGTACGAATACCGGGTCAAGACCTTTCTTCTTCTGTTCCTCATAGTCCTTCAGAATTTTAATGGACTTTGGAGCCATAATTGCCAGTACCGGCAGGTTCAACCAGCACATCAGTCCTACACCAACGTCTGCATAGTTCCATGCCGTTGTCATATCCTTCATGGAAGCAAACAGTGCCAGTACCGCAATGACGATACAAACTCCAATATATGCATATTTCTTTGCTTTGTCAGAGGTGGTGCTGAGAATATACTGCACATTTGCATCGGCATAGACTGCGAAAGAAAGCAGCGTTGTAAATGCGAAGAAGAACATTGCAACGGTAATAAACGGAGCACCGAATCCCGGAAGCAGACCGTCTATGGCAGCCTGTACAAATCCAGGACCAGCTTCCACACCTGCCAGACCTTCAAATACAGATACGCCGTCTGCAGTGGTTACATTGTAGCAGCCAGTGGATAAAATCATAAGTGCGGTTGCAGTACATACCAGTAATGTATCTACATACACAGAGAAGGACTGTGCCAGACCCTGTTTCGCAGGATGGGATACTTCCGCTGTTGCAGCTGCATGTGCGCCGGAACCCCATCCAGCTTCGTTGGAGTAGATACCTCTCTTTACACCCATCATGACGCAGGTACCGAATACACCGCCGAACGCAGCTTCCATGTTGAACGCACATTTAAAAATCAGTGCGAACATCGGCCCGATATTGCTTGCATTTACCACCAGAATCACCACTGCGAGAATCAGGTAAATTCCAGACATCACCGGAACAACATAGCTTGCAAAGGTTCCGATCCGCTTCAGGCCGCCCAGAGTAACTGCGAGGAAGAGAACGAATACAACGATACCTACAACCATCGGGCTGACATCTATATTGATTCCCTTAAATGCCGTTGCAATGGCATTTGCCTGCACGGTAGGACCGGTAATGGTCATGGCCAGAATGGTAGCCAGTGCGAAAATGATTGCAAGTGGCTTACATTTTAATCCTTTTTCGATATAGTAGGCCGGACCGCCTCTGTACTCACCGGCGGCTTTCGTCTTATAGACCTGTGCCAGTGCCGATTCACTAAAGGCAGAGCCTGCACCAACCAGCGCGATAACCCACATCCAGAGCACGGCACCCGGACCGCCTGCAGCGATTGCACTGGCTACACCGGCAATATTGCCTGTACCGACTCTTCCACCCAATGCCATACAGAATCCCTGGAAGGAAGAAACGCCGCTGTCACTTCCGGATCCCTTCGTTAACTGATGCACCATGTCTTTGATCAGTCTGAACTGTGGAAACTTCAGGCTGATGGATAAGATCAATCCCACGGCAATGGCAAGGTATACCAATGCCGGTGCCCACAAATACCCATTTAACCAGTTTGCGAAATTGTCTAGCATGTTAAAACTCCTTTCTTTACCTGCACACTTGGTTCCTTTATGGGTATTATATAGTTCCTCCTCAAAAATACTCAAAAAAACTTAAAACGGGGAAAATTTTTTCCCCGCCAGTTGTCAGCTTTTACTATATATCTTGAGACCGTCCATGAATCGCGCAATATTTACCCTTCCTCCGGTGGTACTTTTCCCGTTAATATAATTGATTTCGTCAGATATGGTGCTGAAATCAAATACATAATTGGAATAGGAACTCAAAATATCACTGTAGGCATCATCAATCATGATTCTTGCAGTATTGGTCAGTCCCTTTTTCATGGCACGGCGAATCCGCTGTTCGATGTTTTTCGCCGTATCCTTCGTTTCCTCTTCCAGATAATTTAAAACATCTTTTCCATACTCGCACTGGTTTTCCATCATGTATGCATGAGCTTTCCGGATGTCCTGAGATCCGCGCTCGCCCAGCATGCCCAGATTTCCAAGAAGATGATCGATTTCCTTATAGTCTTTCTTTTTTTCTGCTGCAGTCTGCTTCTTTTCCGGCTCTTCGTCAACATCTGTCATAATGCTTTTCAGCTGATGCAGCATCCCCTTCAGCTTAATCTTTTCCATCAGTTTGTTGAGGACCGTTTCCACTTCCACAATGTTCACCGGTTTATGAATGAAAAACTCGATGCCCTTCTGATACGCAGTCTGAATCATTTCCTTATCGGTTACTTTGGAGATCATGACGAAGTATATTTTATCCGTTCTGGAACTGATCTGCTCAATCATTTCCACGCCGTCCATTCCCTCCATCAGGAAGTCGACCAGTACGATTTCCGGCATTTCCTCCAGGATTTCCGGAATGGCTGCTTCCGGAGAGGTGGAATACCCGCAGACCTTACCGAGATTTCGTGATTTTATGATGTTTTCCAAGCTTTTTACCGTTGCAATGTTGTCGTCTACGATATAATACTTCATTCTGCTTTTTCTCCTAATTGATTTGCAGGGATCTTTAACGTGATGGTCGTTCCTTTTTCAGGAACACTCTCTATCTCCATGCTTCCTCCATATTCGTTCTCAATAATGTCCTTCACCACATTCAGTCCAAGGCCGCGCTGAATGTTTCCTGTTTCCTGATCGAATTTCGTGGAAAACCCCTCCATCAGAATGAATTCCAGATTCTCTTTCTCGATGCCGCAACCATTATCTGTGAACGTCATTCTACATACTCCCGGTGATTTCTTTTCTTCGTCAACGGTAACATGAATCGTACCATTCTTTTTTTTCATTGCCTCCAGGGAATTGGTCATCAGGTTGCGTGCAACGGACATCAGCTTAAACGGGGAATGGAGGTCATAGTCCGTTTTAACTTTCACGTTGACGATGACAGTGTAGCATTTGGTCCTTGCCTGGGCCAGAAGGTTCTGCTTTTCCAGGCTGAGTACCTCACTGAGCAGCATTTTTTCATCCTTCAGCTCATTGATATACACATCCTTCAACGTGCTGATCACATTCAGGTAGTCACCTTTTATTTCATGGGTACTTTTGGCAATATCCAGAAGCTTTAAGCGGGTTTCTCTGGAAATATCCGTTTCACCACTCATTTTATGCAGGTCATAAGCCTTTTTCATGACGGCTTCGATTTCCTCCACGTTTTTTTCCATGAGGCGCACTTCACTCTCAAATACAGAAGCCTGGTTCAGAAGTTTCTTAAACATTTCATCCCGTTCCTGACTGATCAGGAATTTTGTGTAGTATTCAACCGCCACAATGACAAACTGAACCAGCGCAGTTCTGAGAAATGCAATGAAAGCCAGCAGAAGCAGCACCTCTGACGTCAGAAGCAGTTGTCCCTGAACGATGCTTCTGGTCAGAACCTCAGAAATATTCCCGAGCCAATCGCAGAAAAAAGCAATACAGAAATAAAAATTCAGCGAATATTCACCCCGCACAATATACCTGCAGAACAGAACATACACCGCCCCATATGCAAGGAAGAAGAACACATCCGGCAGCACCAGCTGTATGGTTCCCAGCACCGTGCCTGCCCGAATCGCCAGTACCACTTCTCGGAAAAGTGGAGAGCAGATGGCAGCAATCCATGCGATATACTGTCCAGGAAGATCCCGGTAGCAGTAGATAAAAATCCCCATGACAAGAACCGACAGTGATACGATAAATCCACTGGTGAGAATGTTAAAACTCACCAGAGATGACGCGGATACTGTAATTGCAACTACTGCGATTCGTTTTAGTTTCGTATGATTTAATTTTATTCCATTTTCATCCCGAATCGGTCCACTGTATCTCTTCATTCGCAGATCACCCGCAGCACATCGCCGAAAATGCCGTAGGCCGTCTGTTCGATCTCCGGCTGATGCTCCACCACAGACAGCTTCTTCATCAGGTCGGTAGTGATGGAAACGATGGATGTGGTGCTGTCGATGGAAGCCAGCATATCGCTCCGGTCCACTTCCGTCGGCTGCACGCTGGCATGGACCGTGCCGTCCGCATTCCGCCAGCCCCTGCAGAGCAGTTTGATGACCTTTCCCCGGGAGGCAGCTTCCTGAATATCGCCCTCGGTAATGTCCTCAATTCCCTTTCGGTCCACCTGATCCGGCGTCAGGCCGGCATCCATCAGCACATTGAGCAGCGCCGTGATCTTTGCGGCCGCATCATAGCCTTCGATATCCATGGCAGGATCTGCTTCGATGAAGCCCCTCTCCCGGCCCCGCCGCATGATATCCTCATATTCCGCACCGGCTGCCAGTTCCTCCAGAATGAAGTTGGTGGTGCTGTTCAGAATCCCCGAAACCTCCGTCACCTTCGCCAGCCGCAGGGTGTGCTCCGCCAGATTGAACACCGGTGTTCCATCCATAACGGTGGTCTCATAACAGAACCGAACCCCTGCCTCCTTGGCCATGTCCCGCAGCGAACGGTATGCCCAGGCAATGGGTCCTTTATTTGCCGTCACCGCATGCTTTCCTCGGCGGAAGGCGCCGCGGATATGGTCGATGGCCGGCTGGCCGGTCTGGATATTCAGCGGTGTCATCTCCACCAGAATATCGTAATCCGCCTGCGCTACGATTTCCATGGTGGTCATGGAAGTCAGCACAGTCTCATCGGTAAATTTTCCTGCCGGGCTCTTCACGTCTGCCAGGGCCCGTCGAAGATCGATGCCCTCCGCATCCGTCGCTTCACTTCCGCTGCCGCAGACCAGATTTCCCCGGCGTCCTGTGGCGATGGCCGTCACTATCACCTTCGCACCATAATTCGATGCGATTTCCTCTTCATGGTCTAGCAGCATTTTCGCAAAGGCCTGTCCTGCGTTGCCGAATCCCAGCAGCGCCAGTTTCCATACCTTCAGATTTTTTTCGTTTCCCACTTATTTCACCTCATTCTTTTCTTTCGAAGCATCTTCTTTCTTCCCATTCTCCCGCGGCAAAAAAACAGAAAACACCGAGCCCTTTCCCGGTTCGGATTTCACTTTGATATAACCGCCCTCCAGAGAGACGATCTCCCGTGCAAGGAAGAGGCCGATGCCCAGGCCTTCCTTCTCCCGTCCGTTTTTTCCACGGTAAAACCTGCCGAAGATCCGGCTGATGTCCTCTTCCGGAATGCCTTCCCCTGTGTCTTCCACTTCCACACAGCTGAACATTTCGTACATCCGGATCCGAACGTTGATCTGGCCGCCGGGTTCTGTGTACTTCACCGCATTTTCCAGCAGATTGTACAGTGCTTCGCAGGTCCATTTCATATCGAACACCGCAGCAGCGTCCGGTGTCTCCGCCATAGCATCCGTCCCCGCGGCGGTATCCGCTGTCTCCGCTCCGCAGCTCGCAGTCCCTGTCTGTTCCACCGTCAGCGACACACCCTTTGCCTCTGCCTGGGGCAGCACCTGCCTTACCGCAGTCTCCATCAGCTCCTGCAGATTCTCCCGCACAGGATCCACCGTCAAAATCCCCGTTTCCAGCCGCGACAGCTTCACCAGACTGGTAATCAGAAAGCTGAGTTTTTCTGCCTGTCCTTCCAGTGCTTCAGCTGCCCTGCGGTCTTCCGGGGTCAGAGCACAACTTTCCGCCAGCAGCTGACTGTACAGGAGCATGTTTGCCATGGGAGTTTTCGTCTGGTGGGAGATGTCTGCAATGAAGGTTTTGATATGATCCCGCTCCTCTGCCACACGGGCAGCACCAAGGGTGCTTGCCCGCAGGAACTCTTTCATGGTGTTTTCCAGTGAAGAAAGCAGGGACTCATCGTAGTCCTCCGGGCGGAAGCTTCCATCCATAGCCTGCCGCAGCATGACTTCCATTCTCTGCATGATCTTTCGGCTTTCCCACCGCTGATACACCGCCGCACCGATCCCGGCAGCCCCCAGAATCACGCCCAATACCCCAAACACGATGCCCCAGTTCATGGCTTCACCCACTGGTATCCGATGCCGTAAACAGTGCGGATTTCTTCTGCAGCACCCAGCTTATCCCGAAGGCGTTTCACTGCCACAGAGAGAGCGTTTTCATCCACGTATTCACTGCCCTCTCCCCAGACGTACTCCAAAAGCCGCTGCCGACTCACCACCCTGCCCTGGTTTTCCACCAGAATCCGCAGCAGCTTCTGCTCTGTTCGGGACAGTTCCACGCTGCCTGACAACCCATGAAACTCCATACACGGGAAATCGAAATAAAAGTCACCCTGAGAAAAACAGTCCGAAGCCCCGGCATTCACAGAAGCGACGGGCGGATGGATTTTGTCGGATCTGTTTCTGCGAAGCTGGACCTGCACCCGCGCCCGCAGTACCGCCAGACTGAAGGGCTTCGTGATATAATCGTCGGCACCCATGGCAAGCCCGGTGACAATGTCTGTTTCCATGTCATTGGCCGTCAGCAGGATCACCGGGACGGAAGACCGGTTCCGCAGCTTCATCAACAGATCCAGTCCGCTGCCGTCCGGCAGATTCACGTCCAGAATCACCAGATCGTAACCTTCTCCCGTCCCTTCGGCTTCCCGGTTCAGGCAGCCCCATGCTTCGGACACATCATATGCACTGTCCAGTGACAGCGTGCCGCCCTGCAGGGCCATGACAATCCCTGTATTCAGATGTCTGTCATCTTCCACAATCAGAATCCTTTTCACAGCCCTGCTCCTTTCTCTGCGGCTTCTGCATTTATTTTACCATGACTCGGGTCAGGAAACAATATCCGCCTTTCTTCTTCCTGTTCTTCTGCCTATTCCGCTGCCCGCAGCAGCTCCACATACTCCAGCACCATGTCATCCGCACCATACAGGCTGCAGATCACCTGCCCGTCTTCCTCCAGCCGCTGCTCTTCCATGCCCCAGTAGGTCTCATCCCGCTGGGTTTTCACGTAATCCAACTTCTGACGCACCTTTTCCTCCGCTTTCCCGGAAACCTGCAGAAACGTATCGGTGCCCAGGTGCGGCCGGCGGCCTCCACGCCATCCAGGCCACGCACTTGTTCAACCAACTCGTCAGGAATGCTTTCGTAATTCTGGTACGATGCATAGTTTATAATCGACGCATCCGTCAGCACATAGTCACAGGGCATCTGTTCATCCAGATATTTCTCCTGATCGTATCCGTTCACCACGGTGATGATGCAGTTCAGAAGGGTCAGAGACAGGGTCAGGCTCAAAACGACCACCATAGTCCTGGAATGGCTCCGTTTCAGGTTTGCCGCCGCCATGACGCCTTCCGTCACCCGCTTTGTTTTCTTTGTCACCTTTCTATCAGACGCTTTTTTATCGGACACTCTTTTACCGCGCATTCCCCGCTGCGGTGTATCCTTCCGGGAATCCCCTGCTTCATTCCACCGCACCGCACCCACCGGACTGATTCGGGAAGCCATGCGGCATGGTTTCAGACAGGACATCCATACCGTAATCAGGGACAGAAGCAGCCCTCCGGCGAATATCACCGGATTTGCCGTCACTTCCGCTGCCGATACATCCGCCGCAAACGAAGTTCCCGCCATCACCACCGGCATCAGGAACTTCCCGACGAGCCGTCCAGGGCCCGGACCATGGCCTCACCCTGACCGTAATATTTCTTCAGATTCTTTGTTTCCAGTATATTCATTCAAATTCCCCTTTCCGGCCCGGCGTCCGGACCCTTTTTCCACACTCT
>JAQXSU010000095.1 GCA_029219125.1 Bacillota bacterium | reverse complement strand
AATGTCGCCATGCCAAATCCGACTCCTGTCAGCTCTGCGGCGCAGTAGGCTGCGGAGATCACCGGGGAAACGCCCAGGTTTGTCTTCGTATTCAATGTGATGCCAAGTGCCAGCACGATGATTCCCAGCACATAAATCAGGATTCTTTTCAGGACTGCATATCTTCGTTCTTCTTTCATTTCCAGCTCTCCTGTGTTGTCTCATTTTGTATGATATGAATCGTTGTCACCACGCCGCATCCTGCGAAAAAGCTGCCGGCCGGATCTCCGGCACAGCAGCTTTCGTGTGAAAACTATTTTATTCTTCTGTCTTTTCGATTTCTGCGCCCAGTCCCCGGAACTTCTCTATGAACTTCTCATATCCGCGTTCAATGTGGTAGATCTCCGAAATTTCCGTGGTACCTTCCGCAACCAGCCCGGCCAGGACCAGAGCTGCACCTGCGCGCAGATCGGTAGCCATCACCTGGGTTCCCCGCAGCACCGCACCGCCCTTGACGATCGCCTTATTCCCTGCGGTTTCAATGCTTGCACCCATCTTTCGCAGCTGGCTCACATGCATGAAACGGTTTTCAAAGACGGTCTCGATGACCGTGCCGGTACCCTCTACCGTGGTGAGAAATGCCATAAACGGCGACTGAATATCCGTAGGAAAACCCGGATACGGCAGCGTCTTGATATCCGTTGCACTCTGCGGTCCCAGGTCGCCGCGGACAATCAGATACTCGTCTCCCACCTCGATCCGCACACCGCATTCCCGCAGCTTAGCGATAATCGGTTTCAGATGATCCGGCACTGCATTGTTGATCCGCACGTTTCCTCTGGTAATGGCAGCTGCCAGCATGAATGTCCCTGCCTCAATCCGGTCAGGTATCACTGTATGCTTCGCACCGCCCAGGTGCTTCACGCCTTCGATTTTAATGGTATCTGTGCCTGCACCTTTGATCTTTGCTCCCATCTTGTTCAGGAAATTGGCAAGATCCACGATTTCCGGTTCTTCTGCGGCATTCTCAATATAGGTGATGCCTTCTGCCAGTACAGCCGCCATCATGATATTTTCCGTCGCCCCTACACTCGGAAAGTCCAGATAGATGGTATCTCCGATGAGACCCTGTCCGCCCGCACGGGCTTCCACATAGCTTTCCGTTTCGTTGAAGATGATCTCTGCCCCCAGGGCTTCCAGTCCTTTCAGGTGCAGATCGATAGGCCGGGCGCCGATGGCACACCCGCCGGGCAGAGGCATTCTGGCACGTCCCTTTCTGGCCAGCAGCGGACCCATGACGAGAATGGATGCCCGCATTTTATTCACCAGGTCAAACCGGGCCTCTGTCGACACGATATCCTCTGTGACGATGGAAATGGTATTTTCCTCCACATCTTCGATCACTGCACCAAGGGAAGTAAGAATTTCCTTCATAAATGCCACATCACGAAGCTGCGGCACATCACGGATGACACATTTGTCCTCCGATAGCAAGGCGGCTGCCATGAGGGGTAATACCGCATTCTTGGCACCGCTGATGACCACTTCTCCTGAAAGCGGTCCGCTCTGATGTACTAAATACTTTGCCACGTTCTGCCTCCTGCCTATAACGATTTCAGTTCATCGAGGCAGGTCCTGCAAATGTTTTTACCGTGGATATTCTGCACATCCTTGGCATTGCCGCAGAAAATGCAGGCTGGTTCGTATTTTTTCAGCATGATGAAATCTCCGTCAACAAACACTTCCAGAGAATCATCGGTCTTAATTCCCAGATTTCTTCTTAATTCTACCGGAATTACCACTCTTCCCAGCGGATCTACCGGTCTTACAATTCCTGTTGCTTTCATCTTGATTCCTCCTCCAATCTAATCACTTACTTGTCCTTTTTCGCATCGGCATTTTTGCCTTTGATGATGCCTGCACAAGTGGCAGCTGCGTTCACTACACTGGATGCCGCCTTTGCAATATTCTGGTTTCCCTTCACTGCATCCGTCATGATCCCTACAGCCTCCACCACGCCATCCACCATACCATCCACATCCGTGGTTCGTCTTGATGCGACTTCTGTGATGATCTTCGAATCCTCCAGCAGAAGATCAACCTTTTTCAGCGTTCCGATCAGCTTCCTGAGAAGCAGTATCAGATAAACCAAAAGCACCATAGCCAGCACGGCAATGATGAACCATGCCGCTCCCTGCGGCGTAATCGTGATGGTCATATTTTCTCCTCCTTCGTAACGCTTGTCTTTATTATAACCCAAAACTGGAAATAACTTCAACCATTTTTTGAGCTTCCGCCAAACCTTTTTTTCCCATGCCTTCGCATGTTTCTGCCGCAGCAGCCATATATTGAAAGGAGAAAGGAGTCTGCTTATGATGAATTCCATCTGGTCCGTCATATTTCTGACGGCCTTTATCTATGCCTGCTGCACAGGCCATCTTCAAGCCTTCGGAACAGCCCTGACAGAAAGTTCAGCAGAAGCCGTGACGTTTCTCATCGGTCTTGCCGGTATCATGGCCATGTGGAGCGGCTTAATGGAAATTGCCGAGCGCACCGGTCTGATCACCAAGCTGTCCCGCCTGCTGATTCCCCTTACATCCTTCCTCTTTCCTCACGTGAAAAACCCGCAGACCATATCCTCTATCGTTCTCAGCTTCATGGCCAACATCTTCGGTGCCGGGAACAGTTCCACCGTCTTCGCCCTGCGCACCATGGAGAAACTGGATGAAGAAAACAGGTACAGCAGCGAGGCCAGCAACGACATGTGCACCTTTGCCGTGGTCAATATGGCATTCGCACCCCTGCTTCCCGTCGTTATGCTGCAGATCCGCACGGAAGCCGGTGCAGAAGACCCTTATTCTGTCGTGCTTCCATCGATCATCACTGCAGCATGCACTGTCACTGTGTCCGTTCTGGCCTGCAAAATTCTGGAGAGGAGGCACTGACTGGCATGACTCACCTGTTTTCTGCGATCACCGCCGGATTTATTCCGGCCATGGCCGCTGTCATCATCGCTTACGGCTTCTTCCACAAGGCACCGGTTTATGACTATTTCATCGAGGGAGCCAGAAAAGGACTGGAAACGGCTCTGGATATCCTTCCCTTTCTGATCGGTATTTTCCTTGCCATCAACTGCCTTTCCGCTTCCGGTCTTCTGAATCTGGCGGGCTGGATTCTGCACCCCTTCTTCCAGCTGCTGGGCGTACCGCCGGAACTGCTGCCTCTCATCTGCCTCCGTGCCATTTCCGGCAGCGGCAGTCTCATCATCGTGCAGGATATACTGGAGATGACAGGTCCCGACTCCTATGCCGGAAGAACTGCCTGTGTCATGGCCGGAGGCTGCGAAACCATCATTTACGTCCTGGCGCTCTATTTCGGCGTCACCGGCGTCAAAAAAACGAGACACGCCCTGGCTGGAGGCCTGATCGGCTACTTCACGGGCGTGATCGTATCACTTGTCATTTGTAAGTTTCTCTGAGTGCCTGGGTGTACCCACCCTCTTCATCATGTACGGCAAGAGGCGGAAGCAGTCTGACTTCCCGTCCGCCGCCTTTCACCATATGAACCAGAAGAATGTTTGCCGCTGCATCCCTTGTGGGACTGACGAACTGAAGCTCTTTTACTTCCAGTCCGTGGGCCCTGCCCATGCAGCAGATATCGGCAATGCGGGAAGGCCGGTGCACCATGACCAGATCTCCCTTATCCCGCAAAATCCATGCTGCCGCTTCCAGAAATTCTTCCAGGCCTGCGGTGGTCTCATGGCGGGCGATCATCTTGGCCCGGTTGGCGCTTGGAATGCCGCCTTTTCCTGCAGTGTAGGGCGGATTGGTCGTCACCAGATCGACGGCTCCCTTCCAGTCCCGTCCCCAGCCGGATCTGCAGTCTTTCACATCTCCCAGAATGAAATCCAGACGATCTTCCAGACCGTTCAGCGCCCTGCTGCGCACAGCCCGGTCAAAAGATCCCTCCTGTACTTCAATTCCGGCGATCTTCGGAATCTCTGTCTTATGGGAGAGGATCAGCGGAACGATCCCCGTGCCCGTACCAAGATCCACGGCAAACCGGAACGACGGACGTGTGTATTTTGCTCCGAAATCGGCTAAAAGCACCGCATCCACACCGTAACAGAACTCTTCCGGTTTCTGGATCAGCTTCAGATTTCCAAAGCCGGTCTCATCGATCCGTTCCCCCGGCATCAGGTGGGTATATCTTTCTTCGTGATTCATCAGTCTTTGATCAGCTGCTGGATTTCTTTCATGGTCGCTGCGTCCACACCATCGAAGATATTCTTCTCCTTGTTGTGGCGTTTTTCAATGCGTCGGATATCTTCTTTATGATATACATAGATTTCCGCGGACAGCTTTTCCTCCTGGTTCTGCGTTTCTTTCTCCTTATCCTTGTCTTTGTCCTTGCCGCGGCGACCGCCGTTTTCCGGCTTTTCTTCGAGATAAAGACGGACGCGGATGATATTCTGCAGCAGGTTGGTGTCTACGACTTTCCCCAGACCGTCCGGTGTCTTGATTCTTTCACCCGGCTCCGGCATGCCCTTGCGCATTTCCATATAAATGTCGTTTTCATACTTCAGGCAGCACATCAGCCTTCCGCAGATCCCTGAAATTTTCGACGGATTCAGGGACAAACTCTGAACCTTGGCCATTTTGATGGATACCGGCTCGAAATCAGCCAGCCAGCTGTGACAGCACAATGCCCGTCCGCAGCTTCCGATACCGCCCATCATCTTCGCTTCATCCCGCACGCCGATCTGCCGCAGCTCGATCCGCATCTTGAACACACCGGCCAGATCCTTTACCAGTTCGCGGAAATCCACCCGGCCGTCTGCGGTGAAGTAGAAAATGATCTTGCTGTTATCAAAGGTATATTCCACGTCGATGAGCTTCATGACCAGACCGTGCTTGTCGATTTTTTCCTGACAGAGCTGCAGAGCCCGTTCTTTTTTCTTCACGTTTTCCTTGTGTTTCTTATGGTCCTCCGGCGTGGCGATACGGATGATCTTTTTCAGAGGTGCCACGATCTCCGTTTCCGGCACTTCCTGCACATCCATGGTGACTGTGCCGAATTCCATGCCCCGCGCGGTCTCTACAATGACGCTGTCCCCGTTCTTCACATCGAAGGTATCCGGGTCGAAATAATAGATTTTGCCGGCCGTCTTGAATCTGACGCCTGCAACCTTTACCGTATTGGTATTCCGATTTGTATCCAAATGTTTTATCCTCCAATTTTTATGATCAGGTTCTTCATGGCATAGTTATGGTTCACCTTCATGACCAGATCCCGTCTGGCTTCTTCAATGAGCCCGATATGCCGGAAGATTTCTTCTCTTTTCAATAGTCTGCCCCGGGGATCCTTCCCTACGAGGAAATCCCGGTACAGCCGCTCCAGCCCATCCAGAAGCTGAAACGCGTCGTCTCTGGATTTCATATATTTCCCCAGAAGTTCCTTCATGCTGAAGAAGTTCTCATGTTCGAGAAGTCCCTCCAGAATGGCAGAAGCGCCTTCCATGGCTCCCGCTGCCAGGTCCGTTTCCAGGCTGTTCAGCCTGTAAGCCACACATCGGGAGCGGATGGTTTCCAGCAGATTCTCCTTATTCTCGGAAAGAAGAAAAATCACCGTTCCTTCCGGCGGTTCCTCCAATGTCTTTAAGAGCCGGTTCTGCGCTCTCGTTGTCACGGTATCCGCATCCTTGATAATGGCAAGATTCCGGTCTCCTGCCGTGGGTTTTCGCTTCAGTTTCTCCTGAAGAGCGAAAACCGGCTCATCCTTAACGGACAGGCCGTCGGATTCTATGAAATAAAGGTCTTCATAGTTGTCATGGTCAATTTTCCTGCAGCTGATACAGCTGCCGCAACCCACGCCGGGCCGCTCTGTGCAGAGAATCGCTTTCACCATATCTTTCGCAAAAGCCAGCTTATCCACGCAGGTATCACCTTCAATGATATATGCATGAAACACATTTCCGGCGAGGATGCTTCCAATGATGCGGTTTACCAGTTTTTCATCTGCTTTCCAGTTATTCAATGACACCTTTCAGCACTTCCTCCAGTTTCCTGCAGATCTCTGCTTTGATTTCTTCAATGCTGCCGCTGGCGTCGATCCCTACGATTCGTTCAGGATGCTCCTGCTCCAGCTGCAGATAGCCTTGATACACATCTTCATGGAAAGCCGCTTTTTCCGCATCCAGCCGGTCTTCCTTCTCGCCGCGGCATGTGATGCGGCCCTTACCCACATTGGGATCCACCTTCAGCAGGAAAGTTACATCCGGCATGCATCCGGCTACCGCATAATTGTTGATGATACGGACAGCATCACCAAGCTTCCTGCCGTATCCCTGGTATGCAATGCTGGAGTCCACAAACCGATCACAGACGATGACCTTTCCTTCTGCCAGTGCCGGCCGGATCACCTGTGATACATGCTGGGCACGGGAAGCCGCATACAGCATGGCTTCCGTCATATAGTCCATTTCCGTGCACTTTTTGTCCAGAATGATCTCTCGGATTCTCTCTCCGATGGCAGTCCCGCCCGGTTCTCTGGTAAACAGTACATCGATGTTCCTTTCGGCAAAAAAAGCCTTAATGTTTTCTATCTGTGTGGATTTGCCGGAACCATCAGGTCCTTCTATGGAAATGAAAATGCCTTTTCTGCTGCATGTATCCATGACCGACTCCTTTGATATGTATGTATTACTTCTTCTTTATGATCTCATCCACCAGCTTGCCGAAAAAGCGGCTGACAAGCAGCAGCAGGGGCACACAAAGCAAAAAAACAAATATAATTTTCAAAATAGTCATGCTGCATGTCCTCCAGGAAATCATAGATATTTATATTATAGCACAAATTAAGAAAGAAAAAAACATGGAATTTCATGCGATTAGGCGCTGCACAAAAAAGAAAAAGGAGCACATGCCTTACGGCCGTGCTCAGTTGCAGCGTACTTTCGGAAAAGTAGAGACGCTGCCGGTTTGCAAAAAACAAAAAAAGAAAAAAGAAAAACCGGCAACGTCCTACTTTCCCAGGCAGCTTCCCACCAAGTATCATCGGCGCTAAGGAGCTTAACTTCTGTGTTCGAGATGGGAACAGGTGTAGCCTCCCCGCTATTGTCACCGGATTTTCTTTTCTTCTGAAGGTCTGTACCTTCAAAACTGAATATATTATCTTGCATATCTTCAAACCATTGGTCAAGTGTTCGACCTATTAGTATCGGTCAGCTGAATGCATTACTGCACTTACACCTCCGACCTATCAACGTGGTAGTCTTCCACGGGTCTTACCATAAAGGAGGAAATCTTATCTTGTGGGGGGCTTCGCACTTAGATGCTTTCAGCGCTTATCCCGTCCGCAGGTAGCTACCCAGCTATGCTCTTGGCAGAACAACTGGTGCACCAGAGCTGCGTCCATCCCGGTCCTCTCGTACTAAGGACAGCTCCACTCAAATTTCCAACGCCCACAGCGGATAGGGACCGAACTGTCTCACGACGTTCTGAACCCAGCTCGCGTACCTCTTTAATGGGCGAACAGCCCAACCCTTGGGAC
>JAQXSU010000094.1 GCA_029219125.1 Bacillota bacterium | reverse complement strand
CCCAGATACCCGGCAGCACATCCGCCTTCACTGCCGGAACGTCCGCCTTTCGGGTCGGAACATCTGCCTTTCCGGCAGGCGGCCTGTTCCTGCATTTCCTGCGGCAGGGACGTTCCGTCCATCTCATCATAGCCGCTGATGATGTCCATCAGTGCAGCGCAATCCTTCACATCACTGGCGATCGGTCCGATCTGGTCCAGGGAGGATGCGTAGGCGATCAGTCCGTAACGGGAAACCGTTCCGTAGGTCGGTTTGAAGCCGGTGACGCCGCAATAGGCAGCAGGCTGGCGGATACTTCCGCCAGTGTCGGAGCCCAGGGCGCAGACGGCAGCCCTGGCTCCGACGGCGGCGGCGGAGCCGCCGCTGCTGCCCCCCGGCACGCGGCCTGCATCCCACGGGTTCAGGGTCGGTCCGTAGGCGGACGTTTCCGTGGTGGAGCCCATGGCGAACTCATCCATGTTGGTTTTTCCAATCACAACGGCACCGGCAGCTTCCAGTTTCTCCATTACAGTGGCATCATAAAACGGAGCGAACTCACCCAGGATCTTTGATGCACAGCTGGTTTTGATCCCTTTCGTACAGATATTATCCTTGATGGCGATGGGAACACCTGCCAGAGGAGACGCCAGAAGGCCGGAATCCCCGGCAGCAAGAGCAGCGTCCACAGCCTGTGCTTTGTCAAGTGCTTCCTCACGGCAAACCGTGATATATGCGTGGAGCTGCGGCTCAGTTTCCTCGATGGCCGTAAGCACAGCCTTCACCGCCTCCACAGAAGTTATTTTTTTCTCTTTGATTGCCTGCCCCAGCTGAAGAGCGGTCATTTCACATATTTCTCTGTAATCCATGTCTGCGCTCCTTTCTAGTCGATGGTCCGCGGTACCACCGGCATCCCGTCTTCGGTCTCCGGCAGGTTCTTCAGAATATCCGCTTTTTCTGCGGAAGGACGGACTTCATCTTCCCGCATCACATTGGTAATGGCGAAAATGTGGGACAGGGGTTCTGTCTCCGTGGTATCCAGGGTGCTGAGAATATCCATATATTCCACGATGGCCCCCAGTTCCTGCTGCATCTTCTCGGTCTGCGCCTCGTCCAGTTCAATTCTGGAAAGCTCAGCCACATAACCGACCAGTTCTTTCGTAATCTGCATTGTCTTTTCTCCCTTTTTTTGTCTGTTTCTTCACGGCTGGTGGGGATCATGGAATAAAAAAAGAAGCCACTTCATCCCCAACATGGGACGAAAGCAAGCTTCCGCGGTACCACCCAATTTAATCGCAGGTTTCTCTGCACTGTCACAGGCCTTTCTGCAATTCACTTGTTTTACGGAATGACGCTCCGCACACGTCCGGGTCTAATAGGAATTCAGCTGCCGGCTCCGCACTTTCACATGCTCCGCCGTCGCCATATTTCCGTTCTTCCGGCTGCTCATGGATGTTTTTCCCCTGACTTCCGCGTACCGCCCTCGCACCTTACGGCGGCTCTCTGTGACCTTTCATCAGGTTACTCTTCCACTCAACGCATTTCACTTTATTTTGCTAAACAAATATTATGTTGTAGTTATACCACAATTTATACTCCAATGCAATGTTTTTTTGTGTTTTTTTCACAATCTTTTTCATGCTGCAATTTTTTCCTTTCGATCCGGTTCAGCCCACCCATCCATATTACTAACCCGCATGAAAGGAAAGAACTCCTGCGGAACGAATCGCCCCGTACAAAAACAGAAAAGAGACCCCGCCCGGCAGTTTCTGCCCTCCGAAGTCTCTCTCATGTTCCGTTCTTTCTGTTGCCAGACTGTTTTCTGGTTTTATACTTTGCTGCTGCCTAGTTGTTTTCTCTGGTATAAGTAATCAGATCCTCTGCAATCTCGTTGGCTGCGATGGATACCGGCTTGTCGATATCCACATCCGTCAGGATCGGCTTGCCATCGATGATGTCTCTGGCTCTCTTGGCAGCCAGGATCACGATGGTGTATCTGCTGTCTGCTTTTTTTCTGATTTCATTAATTGATGGATATAACATTTACGCTTCCTCCTTATATCTGGAAATCAATTCTTCCGCTGTGAAGGTCACACGGGAATGCTCCGCCGTCACGATGGCTTTCACCCGCGCTACCGCTTCTTCCAGCTGACCGTTTACGACACAGTAATCGTATTTGTCGATGTAGGAAAGCTCCTTCAAGGTCTCTCCCAGACGCATCTCAATGGCTTCTGCCGTCTCTGTTCCTCTGCCGGTCAGGCGCTTGCGCAATTCCGACATGGATGGCGGCAGAATGAAGATGAAAACGCCATCCGGATAGTTTTCTTTCACCTTCAGGGCACCCTGCATATCGATTTCCAGGATTACATCGGTGCCTGCAGACAGTTTGTCTATGACCGGCTGCTTCGGTGTACCGTAGAAATTACCGTACACCTCGGCATACTCCAGAAAGCCGGACGCATCGATTTTGCGAAGAAATTCTTCTTTCGAAACAAAATAGTAGCTCTCGCCTTCTGTTTCTCCCGCCCGCGGATTTCTCGTGGTCATGGAGACCGAAAGCTCCAGGTCGGTTTCCGCAAGGAGCGCCTTGCAGATGGTCCCTTTCCCCGCACCCGACGGACCGGACAGTATAAACAGTTTGCCTGCATGTTTTTCCACTGGATTCATATTAAACTCCTGCTTCATATAGAATAGAACAATTCACCTGGAATATACATGATACCATATATTTCAGGATTTTGCAAGAAAAACGTGTCCGAATCTGTTTTTCGTATTTTATTCGATATTCTGCACCTGCTCGCGGATCTTTTCGATCTCACTCTTGATGTCCAGCATGTGGCCGGTGATGGTGATATCGTTGGCCTTGCTGCCGATGGTATTGGCCTCCCGGTTCATCTCCTGCACCAGGAAATCCAGTTTTTTGCCGTCTGGCTGGGTGCTCTTGGTGATGATATCCTTCATCTGAATCAGATGGCTGTTCAGGCGGGTGATTTCTTCATCGATAGCGCATTTATCCGCGAAAATTGCTGCTTCCACCAGAATCCGGTCTTCCGGCACCTGCACGCTGCTTCCAATCAGTTCCGTGATTCGGGTACGCAGTTTCTCTGTATAAGCCACGGCCACCTGCGGTGCACGCTCTGCGATCTGGTCCAGGATCCTTTTGATGTTTTCACCCTTGGCAATCAGGTCTTCCGCCAGCTTCTGCCCTTCTACCGCTCGCATCTCTTCCAGATTGGCCGCTGCCTGCTCCGTCGGAATCAGGATCGCTTTCGTAATCTCTTCTTCGTCTTCCACATCCGGAATGGCTTTCATTACATCCGGCAGAGAAGCCAGGAACTGCAGGGAAATGTCGCCCGACACTTCGAACTGCTCCTGCAGCTGTTTCAGATTGTCGAAATACTGCTTGGCCAGCATCTCATTGAGCTTGATGTTTACATCGTTTTCCGTAATGTTTTCCACCAGGATGGAAACGTCCACTTTACCGCGGCGCAGCTTTTCCTTTACCGCGCTCTTCACCTTGTCTTCTGCGAAGGCATACCGTCTGGGCATCTTTACCGTAATGTCGGAATAGCGGTGGTTCACCGATTTGATTTCAACGATGATGTTCCGCTTTCCGTCTGAATATTCGCCTCTTCCGAAGCCTGTCATACTTTTGATCATACCGTTTTCCTCATTTCTTTTCTTCTGTTTTTTTCGTATGATTACCTTCTACATTTTACATGAAACAGCAGAAAATAGCAAGATGTTCTGCCATTTTCACCAGCCGCTTGTCCTTCTTCGCGGATTGTGCTATACTACTCAGTAGAATATTCAGAAAACTTACCAATACATGCATCAGGAGGTCACTAATATGGTAAATCAGACAATGCAGCAGCTGGGCAGTTCTCCGTCTGTGATCCGTGAGCTTTTCGCTTACGGTCTGCAGCAGGCGAAGGTCATCGGCCCGGAAAACGTATTTGACTATACGCTGGGAAATCCCAGCATCCCCGCACCGGCAGCAGTCAACCAGGCGATTTGTGAGATTTTGAAAGATACAGACTCCATCGCCGTTCATGGCTACTCCATGGCAGGCGGTTTCGACGCGACCCGTCAGGCCATCGCTGACAACCTGAACCGCCGCTTCGGTACATCCATTCAGGCCCGCAACCTGTTTATCACCTGCGGCGCTGCACCAGCCCTGATCTCTGCGATCAAAGCACTGGCAGCAACCCCGGACAGCGAAATCATGGCTGTGGCGCCGTACTTCCCTGAGTACAAACCTTTTGTTGAGAAAAACGGTGCAAAATTCGTCGTTATCCCTGCGGACCGCCAGCACTTCCAGATCAATCTGGCAGAAGTGGAAGCCCGCATCACGGCAAATACCCAGGCCATCATCATCAACTCACCGAACAACCCGTCCGGCGTCGTTTATACGGAAGAAACACTGAAGAGTCTGGCTGTGATTCTCACCAGAAAGGGTGCGGAAGTGGGCCATCCGATCTACATCATCGCGGACGAGCCGTACCGTGAACTGGTCTACGGCGGTGTCAAAGTTCCGTTTATCCCAACCATCTATGATAGCACCATCGTCTGCTATTCCTGGTCCAAGAGTCTGTCCCTTCCGGGCGAACGTATCGGCTATGTCTGCGTGCCTGACACCTGTGCCGATGCGGCTGATGTGCTGAACGCCGTGGCCGGCGCATCTCGTGCCAACGGTCATGTCTGCGCACCGACCCTCATGCAGAAGGTCATCGAGCGTTGTGTCAACGAAATGCCGGATCTGGCAGCCTATGACGAAAACCGGACACTGCTGTATGATTCCCTCACTGCCATGGGATATCGCTGCGCCAAACCGGACGGCGCCTTCTACCTCTTCGTGGAAGCTCCAAACGGCGACGGCCGCGCCTTCTCCCAGAAGGCCAAGATGCAACACAATCTACTGGTAGTTCCGGGCGAAGAGTTCGAATGTGACGGCTACATGCGCCTGTCCTACTGTGTGTCCAACGCCATGATCCGCTGCAGCCTGCCTGCATTCCAGGCTATGATCGACAGCTATCGGAAATAACATCAACAAATCAAACGGGCTGACGCAACGCGCCGGCCTGTTTTTTTGTTTCATCAATTAAACTGACGATGGGGCGGGGCTGTTCCGGAGGGTTCTGACTGGTCGGCGGGGGATTCATCCTTGGCAACACATACATATCGGAAAAAAAAAGCCCAAAAGGGTCGGGTTCCTCTCCACTACAACCTCGAAAAAATGTAGATTTTCGCTGGAAATCTCCATTTTCCATCTATTTTCTTCAATAATTGTAATATATTGTATGTTATTCTGCTGTTTTCCCTTGCACGCACCCGACCCTTTTGACAAAAAACGCCTCAATAAGTATGGGTTACGGATGCGATTCGGATAGGGTCATTCGTAGATGAAGGTCACCGTCCGTGTTTTCTCCCATTTTCCTATTCCACTTTGGTGGAATATTTGCATGAAATATGTTACAATAGTCCGTAAGCCATCATAAAACAACATACCATGCGTACACCCATGCGTATTGTGCGTATTGTGCGTATTGTGCGCATAGAAAGGATAAAAGGATACAGAACAATGAACGAAAAAACAGTTTGGGAAATCTATGACGAAACACAGAAACAGGAAATGGAACAGACCTGCCGGTGGTACATGGACTGCCTGGATCAGGCCAAGACGGAGCGGGAAGCTGCCCGCCTTTCGGTGAAGCTGGCCCGGGAAGCCGGTTACACTGACCTGATGGATGCCGTAAAGGAAGGCAGACAGCTTCAGGCCGGCGACAAGGTTTACGCCGTATACAACGAAAAAACCGTAATCCTCTATCACATCGGATCTGAAAATCCGGAAAACGGAATGAATATCCTCTGTGCACACATCGACTCACCGCGGCTGGATGTGAAGCAGAATCCGCTGTACGAAGCTGAAGGCTTTGCGTATCTGGATACTCACTACTACGGCGGGATCAAAAAATACCAGTGGGTCACCATCCCTCTGGCCGTTCACGGCGTGGTAGCACAGAAGGACGGCAGAATCATTGAAGTTAATATCGGAGAAGCGGATACCGATCCGGTCTTCACCATCACCGATGTGCTGCCGCATCTGGGCGGAGCATACATGGAAAAGAAGGCCAGCGTGGTCATCGAAGGGGAAAAGCTGGACCTGCTCATCGGCAGCATGCCTGCAGTGAAAGCTGCTGATTCGAAGGACGAGGCTTCCGAAGCGGACGCAAAAGCGAAAGAAGGTGTGAAAGCCGCCATCCTGCAGCTGCTGAAAGAAAAATATGACATGGAGGAAGATGACTTTCTTTCTGCAGAACTGGAAATCGTCCCATCCGGAAAGGCAAGAGACCTGGGTCTGGATCGCAGCATGATCTTGGCTTACGGCCATGACGACCGCATCTGCGCATTCACCTCCCTGAAAGCCATGCTGGAAACAGAAACCACACCGGCTAGAACTGCTTGCTGCCTGCTGGTAGATAAGGAAGAAATCGGAAGCTACGGTGCCAGCGGTATGCAGAGCCGTTATTTTGAAAATATGACCGCCGAAGTTCTGGCACTCTGCGGATACACTGCATCCCTTTCCGTACGCCGCTGCCTGCAGAATTCCAAAATGCTGTCCTCTGACGTAAATGCAGCTTACGATCCATTGTATGCAGACGTTTACGAAAAGAAGAATGCAGCCTTCTTCGGCAAAGGTCTGGTATTCAGCAAGTTTACCGGTGCCCGCGGCAAGAGCGGTTCCAACGATGCCAACGCAGAATACATGGCACAGCTTCGCAAGGTCTTCGACGACAATGCGGTTGCATGGCAAACCGCAGAACTGGGCAGAGTAGACGTGGGCGGCGGCGGCACCATCGCCTGGATCGCAGCCCTCTACGGCATGGAAGTCATCGACAGCGGCGTGGCCCTGCTCTGCATGCACGCCCCGATGGAAGTGGCCAGCAAGGCTGACGTCTACGAAGCAGTGAAAGGCTACAAAGCCTTCCTGAAAGACATGAAATAAAGCAGAACATCACATAAAAGGAGTTTCAAAGAATGGCATACGACGGACTCGTTGCCTGGGCCATGGTCCGGGAACTGCAGGAAACCATCCTGCTGGGAAAAATCGAAAAAGTCTACCAGCCGGAGGCCGATGAGCTGGTGATCCACATCCACACCAAAAAAGGAAACCGCAAGCTCTACGCCTCCTGCGGCTCCGCCCACGCCCGGGTTCACTTCATCACCGAAAACCCGGTCAATCCGCCTGCCCCGCTGGCCTTCTGCATGCTGCTCCGAAAGCACCTGCAGGGCGGCCGCATCATCGACATTCAGCAGCACGGCTCCGAGCGCGTCATCGAAATCAGCATCGAGACCCTCAACGAGCTGGGTTTTTCCGTGTCCAAAAAACTGATCTTCGAGATCATGGGCAAGCACAGCAACATCATCCTCACCGACATTTCCACCGGCAAAATCATCGACGCCATCAAACGGGTTTCCATCGATGCAAGCCGGGTACGGCAGATTTTGCCGGGTCTTGTTTACCAGTATCCGCCTGCCCAGGACAAAATCCCGTTCAAAGACATCACCGATGAAGCTCTTTCGGCGCTGCCGGCGGACGGGAAGCCGATTCTCCGGGCTGTGGGCGGGATTTCTCCGGCATTTGCCGAGGAGCTGGCCCTTCGGGAGGACCGTGTTTCCTATTTTCACGGCGCAAAATCTGCAGTCCAGGCTCTTTCTCTCTCGCCTCGGGTGTATCTGGATGACGCAGGCACACCGCAGGAGTTCTACATCCTGCCCCTGACGGAGTACGAAGACAGCTGCCAGGTGCAGACCTTCGACGATCTGAGCGGTGCCCTGGAGTTCTATTTTGACAAGAAAACCAGCTCCAACCGGGGGCGCCAGAAAGCCCACGACCTGACGAAATCCGTCACCGCGGCTTTGGACAAGATGTACCTGAAAAAGCAGCGCCTTTCGGAGGACATCCTGAAGGCCGAAAACTCGGAAGACCTGCGGCTTTACGGCGAACTGCTGACAGCCAACCTCCATCTGGTGAAGCCGGGCATGAAGTCGGTGGACGTGATCAACTACTATGACGGCAGCACCGTGACCATTCCGCTGGATGTGAAGCAGACGGCGGCCAGAAACGCTCAGCACTATTTCAAGAAATACGGGAAGGCGAAAACCGCCATAAAGGAAAAGCAGATTCAGCTGACAGAAAACCAGGGCGAGATCGACTATCTGGAATCGGTTCTTTCCTATCTGGAAAATACCGACGACGTGAACGAAATCGAATCGCTCCGTTCCGAACTGGTGGAAACGGGCTACGTCCGCCGCCGCAAGCAGGCCGGCGGCTTCCGGGAAAAGAAATACAAACCGGCACCGTACAAATACACCCTCACCAGCGGGTACACCGTGCTGGTGGGCCGGAACAATAAAGAAAATGACTACCTGACCCTGAAGCTGGCAGGCAACAAGGACATGTGGCTGCATACCAAGGACATCCCCGGCTCCCACGTCATCGTCCAGTGCGGCGGTGCGGAGCTTACGGAGCAGGATATCTTCGAGGCCGCCGCCATCGCCGCCTACCACAGCAAAGCCCGGACCTCGGAAAACGTGCCGGTGGACTATGTGCCGGTACGAAATGTAAAGAAGCCGGCCGGTGCCAAACCGGGCATGGTGATTTTCACCGGCAACCGCACCGTCTGGGTCAACCCGGCCCTGCCAGGAGGTAAGTCATGAACGTGTCCCAATACGAAGCCCTGCTGTAACCCAGTCCGGCCTGACCCGTGCACTCATCATGCAGACTACCCGGAGATCCGGTTTGAGCTGCTCCACGGTACCAACGAACAGATTGAGGAGTGGATCCGCAGCGGCCGTGTGGATATTGGATTCATTAAATATCCGCCGGACACGGAAATGGATTCGGAATTTCTGTACCGGGATCCCATCGTCAGCATTTTTGCCGCAGACGATCCCCATGCAGGTCAGGCCAGCTTTTCTTTAAGTGATCTGCCCGGGCTTCCTTACATCGCTCTCAACGAAGGGGTCGACGATGAAATCACTGCCGTGCTGGAAGCCAACGGAACCCAGCCGGATACCCGCTTCATCGAAAGTGATGACCACGCCGTGGTGGCCATGGTAGAGCAGGGGCTTGGAACCAGCCTCATGTCCATGATGATGATTCAGGGATTCTCCCGGCAGATTGCTGCAGTCCCTTTGGATAGAGGTGTCTTGATTATTCTCATGACGCAAATCGAACACGAGTCGTTCAATTTGCGTCATTTTTTGTTTCAAAGAGGAAAAAGAGCTTCCTTCTATTTTTTCCGCCCGATCAGCAACTGGCCTTCCACGGTGATGAAGTGCACTGCGGTCCAGTCCACCTTTGATTTATCCACCTGGAAGAGCAGCGGCGTCATATGAATGAAAATATCCCGTTCCTCCGGCGTTACGGCAAAAGTCTGGGAAACGGTCTTTTGCAGAACGGGTTCAAAATTCTCCGAAAAAACTGCAGCACCCTTCCGCTCTTTATAGTCTTTATGATGAAGCTGACTGCTGGCCGCCTCACGCAGTTCTTTTACATGGCCCTCGCCGGGAATGACTTTGATCACATAGCCGTCAGCGGACAGTACACGCTGAAATTCTTCATAGTTTGCTGACGTGAAGATATCCAGCAAAAAATCCACACTGCCGTCTCTCACAGGCAAATGTCCAATATCAGCCACCAGCCACTTGATTGCCGATGCCGAGCCGCCGGCCTGATTGGCTGTGGACGCTGCCAGCTGCACGGAGTCCCGGGACAGATCCACCCCGTACAAATCCAGGCTGCAGCTGCCTTCCGGCTTTGCGGCGTTCTCCAGCCCGCAGCCGCCCAGTCGGGCTGCAATCTCCCGGGTATAATACCCTTCGCCGCAGCCTGCATCCAGAAGAGTCAGCAACGGTCCGCCTCCGTCGAACGGCTGCCGGTCGGTGCCGACACTGCCGCATGCTTCCTGCAGAAAGCTGCAGATTTCCTCCAGAATGTGAGCGTACATGCCCTTTTCCAGGATCTGCTGCCGCTGCCGGAAGGATTCTTTCGAATATTCGTTTACCGGTTTTCCGCGGTAGAGGTTCACATACCCCTGCCGGGCAATATCAAAACTGTGACCTGCACTGCAGGCAAGGGACCGGCCCTCCTCCGTCAGACCAAGCCCACCGCCGCAGACCGGACAGACCAGAACCCTGCCCGCCTGCCGATATCGTTCAAATTTACTCATACCATGCCCTCATACTGCTTCAACTCTGCTCTCATTTTGCTCCGCTTCCACACGCTGCATTAGCTGATCCAGCTCCGCTTCCACTGCCGGATCCTTCTTTGGCTTATCCTGCAGCATCACGCCTTCCATTACCACGGCAAACGGATCGCGAAGAACCTTCATGTCTTCCAGCGGATTTCCGTTCACAATAAGGAGATCCGCAAACTTGCCGCATTCCACTGAACCGGTCCGATCCCCGACGCCCAGGATCCGGGCATTCACCAGGGTCGCTGCTGAAATCGCCTCCGCAGCGCTGACACCGGCCAGCTTTTGATAATACCACAGTTCCCGCCACATGCCGTGCTGCGTTGCGAACGGACAGGATGCATCGGTCCCCAGACCCACCGGGATTCCCATCTTCTTCGCTTCCCTGGCACCCTGCAGCATGCCGTCCAGAACCACACCGCTGTTGTAGACCGCCATTTCCGGCAGCTTCGTCAGTGCCGGCGGCAGTTTATACAGAGGCAGAGCAGGTGAAATGGTCACGATATAGCCGCCGTTTCGTCTCTTCAGGAGATGCGCGTGTTCCTCATCAAAGGTCGCACCATGCTCAATGGTATCCACGCCGCCTTCTATGGCAACCACCATGCCCTCCGGACTTTCCGTATGGGACGCCACCCGCAGACCCAGTTCATGGGCGCGGTCGCAGACCGCCCTGGTCTGCTCCAGGCTCATCTTCAGTTCCCCCGGACTCCCCTTCTCCTTCGCATCCATGACACCGCCGGTCACACAGATTTTGATCAGATCCACACCTGCCGCATGGTGAGCATCCACCAGCGCCCGCAGTGCCTCCGGCGTTTCGGCAATCTCTGCAAATGTTCCGTCACCATGGCCGGTGGGCACAGTAATGGCTGTACCCGGACAAAACATTCTCGGTCCCGGTTTTTTCCCTGCCCGGACGCGGTCTCTGGTTCGAAGGTCTGATCCCACAAAATCCCCCATGCTGCGAATGGTTGTGACGCCGGAGTACAGTGCTGCCTGCACGTTTTTCTCCACCAGCCTGTCCGCAATTTTATGACCGATCCCGGTCTGAACCAGCCGGATGACCAGTTTCTGTGCGCTTCCACCGCCCAGGATTTTGCTTGGCTTTCCTGCGCCAAACAGATGGGCATGCATGTTTATGAGGCCCGGCATGATGTATTTCCCGGTACAGTCCACCGTCTCAAACCCGGCAAGCTGTTCCACGGATGCTTCCCCCACATACGCGATCTTACCGTCTTCCACCAGCACATCGGCGCGCCGTGCTTCGGAATCCGCCTGGCCTTCGATGACATGTCCGTTGATAAATGCCTTTTTCATATGAATCAATACCTTCTTTCTCCAAAAGTAACCTGTGAAATATCATTATTGTACCCTAAATACCCTGGAAGTGCAAGGTGCAGCCGGCCGGAAAACCAAAAGGTGCAGAGTCCACATTCCAGGCTCTGCACCTTCCGGTTTTCTACATTTGCTATATGGAAAAGTATAAGGTCATTTCACTTATTCATGCTTAATGGCTTCCAGTGCCGGAATCTTTACCGCCTTATTGGCCGGATAGTAGCCTGACACCAGACCCACGAAAACGGAGAAAACGATAGCGAATGCCATCAGCTGCAGCGGAATGACGGATACCCGGCTGATGCCTTCGCCGCCCATCAGTGCCTGCAGGATCATTTCCCCGCTGATGCCGCCGTCCATGCTGCCCATGGCTCCCATGGCAAACAGGTTGATAATCACGGAAAGCAACAGGCTGATCACGCAGCCGATGATACCGCCCATAAGACCTATGGCGCCGGCTTCCATGAGAAACAGCAGGCGGATGTCACGCACATAACAGCCCAGCGCCTTCATAATGCCGATTTCTCTGGTTCGCTCGGAGATAGACATAATCATGGTGTTGGTAATGCCGATGGCTGCAACGAACAGGGAAATTGCACCCAGGCCGCCCAACATAAGCTGCACCTGACGGGCACTTTCTTCCATGCTCTCCCGCATGCTCTCCATGGAATAGGTATTGTAACCCAGTCCTTTTATACTGCTCTCCACTTCCGACACCAGGCTGATATCCGATGCCTTTACCAAAATAGTAGAGTACGTGATCTTATTATCTTTCGGCGATGGAACAGCACCGCTGACCTCTTTGATCTTCGACATCAGAGCTTTCATGGAATCCACGCTCATCATCAGACCCTCGGAGGTCTCCCAGCCTTTGCCGTAGTCCTCTTTCGTGATGCCCGTCACTTTCAGTTCCGTGCGATATTTCTTTTCGGTGGTACCGTCGCTCATATCCACTTCCAGATTGATTGGCGTTTTCATGGGATCGAAGAACGGATCATCCGGCGGCAGTTCATTTCCCTGCTCATCATAGCCGACCCACCGATCCACATAATTTCTGCCTTCCGGCAGCAGACTGTCATAAAAGTTATACGCAAGATACTGACCTGCAAGGACTTCGCCTGCGGTCTTTCCCGGCACCTTTCCGTCCAGCAGTTCATAGCCCATGGCTTCCATGGCTTCTGTATCCATGCCGACGATCTCTACCCAGTCGCAGTAATACCGGTCATTGATTCCGGTGGTCATGCGAATGGGATATTCCAGGTTAAGAGAGACCTTTGGCATGACCGCTTCCACGCCTTCCATGGCACGGAAGCTCTCCACAGCCGCATCATCCAGTTTGACTTCCTCTCCGTTTCCCATGTCGCCGTATCCCTGATTCACTTCGATGATAGACAGATCGCCCATGCTTGCCAGCATCTGATCCTGGGATTCTTTCATGCCGATACCGATAGAAACCATCACCACGATAGAGGTACAGCCGATGAAAACCCCCAGCACCGTAAGGATCGTCCGACCCTTCCGGCGCTTCAGGTTATCGATGCACATTCTGCCTATGTCCGCCAGTCTCATTGCTTTGCCTCCGCGCCGCCAGCACCGGATGAGGCACCGTCTGTTCCGGTGGCCGCACTGCCGGATCCGCCGCCGGTCATGTCATCGTCCCAGCTGTCCCACATGGCCGCTTCCTTCTTCAGTGCAGCTGCTTTTTTCCGCTTGCGGATGATGATGACTGCCGCAAGAATGATAGCTGCCGCAATCCCCAGAAAAACCGGCAGGCCCGGTCCTGTCTTTTCCGGCTCCTCCATGCCCGGATCCATCGGCTCCTCCATACCCGGATCATCATACACCATTTCCTCCACAGCCATAGTCACCGGAAATTCTCTGGTTTTGGTATCCCCGTTAGCATCCTCATATGTAACCGTTATGGTGAATTCCGTTTCACCGGCTTCCAGCGCTGTCACAGAAAAAGCGATGGTTCCGCTCTTTCCCGGCTCCAGATTGCCGATGTTCTGCACCGGTGTATATGTATCCACATTTCCTTCCAGTGCGGCTTCCACATTGAGAATATCCGATTTACCTTTATTCACATAGGACATGGTAATGCTGTTTTCTTCTCCTGCGTAGACCATGACAGGTACCACGGGTCTTGCAATCTCAAACCGGTCTTTCTGATAGACCGGCACAGTGATCTTCAGATCTGCCGAAGAAGCATTCCGCTTTTTATTATCCACATATTCATATTTAAAGCTGACAGAGACCGGCTGGGCGCCGTTGGCCACGGTCTGCATCACCTTCATCGGAACCGTGACGGTCTTCTTGCCGCCTGCTTTCACCTTTTCAAAGTAAAAT
>JAQXSU010000093.1 GCA_029219125.1 Bacillota bacterium | reverse complement strand
GTTCATCTCCGTCGACAATGACACCTGCTATAATACCCCGTTTGATGTAGAGTACGATCTGCAGATAGATCGGCATACCGTCCTCCAGTTTAAATTGGTCAAAATTGATCAACAGAGCTGCCTCCCTTCCGAAAGATTTTCATTAAACTGTATTACTTGAATAATACGGTTTGATTAACTGTATTATATGAGTAATACGGTTGTCTGTCAAGATGTATTTGAAGTAATACGAAAATAAAAAACTGCCGCACCAATGGAATCCATTTATGCGGCAGCACGGAAAACATATTTAAGCGATTCCTATGCAGACATGGTAAACTGGAAAATGCAGAAGGCTGCATAGATGCACAGCAGCAGGATGCCCTGACCCCGGTAGAGCTTACCTTTGAACATGGCCGGCACGGTCAGGATCAGCATGACTGCCAGCATGACAGGAATCTCCAGTACCAGAGAGGCGTTATGGCCTGCGATGACAGAACTTTCCGGTACCTTGAACGGGGCCAGAGAGGTGGAGACGCCGCTGACCAGAACCAGATTGAACAGGTTGGCGCCGATCACATTTCCGATGGACATGGAGCCGTGTCCCTTCAGCAGGGAGGTCACAGCAGTGACCAGTTCCGGCAGGGAAGTACCCAGGGCCACGAAGGTGAGGGCGATGACGGATTCCGGTACACCCAGAGCCTGTGCGATCAGGATGCCGTTGTCTACCAGCAGGTTGGCACCGACCGCAATGAGGGCGGCACCGAGAACCAGCAGAAACAGATTTTTGCCTGTGGTGCGGGTCTCTTCGGCAATTTCTTCTTCGTTGGTGATGGCGGTTCCGTCGGGAGCCAGCTCCGGGTGCTCCGGATCCCGGGTCATCTGCATGACAGTCAGAATCATATAGACCAGGAAAATGCCCAGAAGGATAATGCCGGTGACCTGGCTGAAGAATCCGTCGATATAGGCGGTATACATGTAAAACGCAGCGGAAAGGAAGAAGAACATGACCGGCGTTCGGAGGGTATACCGCTGCACCGGTGCAGGTTTGATGGTGATGGACAGTGCTGCGATAAATGCGGTATTGCAGATGATGGAACCGATGGCATTGCCATAGGCAATCTCCCCGTGTCCACTCAGCGCAGAAGTGGCGGAAACCATGACTTCGGGCAGGGTAGTACCGATGGATACCACGGTGGCACCGATGAGGATCTCCGGAATATGAAAGCGCTGGGCGATACCGGTGGCACCGTCTACGAACCAGTCGCCGCCTTTGATCAGCAGGATAAGTCCGAGAATAAATAGCAGAACTGTAATAACCATGAATGAAACCTCCTGTGGTGATGAACCGGCAATCCGAAACGCTGCAGCGTCAGGATTCGCCGAAATTACTGATATGATAGATAATATGGCCGATCTCGGCTATGAATATTTTTTTCCTTGCCAGATCCCGCAGGCTCAGCATGCCCACCAGCCGTTCTCCGTCCACCACCGGCAGGCGGCGTACGCCGCAGGCAGAAAACTGCAGAGCTGCCTCGTGAATGTCCTGACGGGGTGAGATGGTAACGGGATCTCCGCTCATGACGGCTTCCGCAGTCTGACCGAACCCTTTTCGTACAATCAGATCCCGGTCGGTAATCAGTCCCAGCAGATGTGACTGGCTGTCACAGACAGGAACAATACCCACATTTTCTGTTCGCATGATCTCCGCAGCAAGCTCAGCGGGATCATCGGGAAGCACAGCACGAACGTGGCTGGTCATCAGATCCTTTACAATCATCCGGATCACTCCTTTCCGTAAACCCCTGCGCAGGGCTCTCACCCTAAGCATTCCCAAAAAAAACGGGAGAATACGTTTTGGAAAGAAAAAAGGAAAGACTAAATGGCCTTCACCTTATCCGGATGCCAGAAGGACGGCGTAAACAGCAGAATGATGGCGTACATTTCCAGACGGCCTGCAATCATCAGCATGGACAGAAGGAACAGGGAGAACCCATTGAACATGCCGAAATAGCCGGTTGCACCCACTTGTCCCAGTCCCATGCCGGTATTGGAGAAGATGCCCAGCACGGCACTGATGGTAGTCTCCATATCCAGATTGTTTATGGAGAGCAGAATGCTGCCTGCGATGAGTACGCCGAAATACAGCAGGATATGCATGGTGATGGAAGATGCCAGCGGTGCAGAGACCGGACGGCCTTCCAGCATGACCGGCTTCACGGCATGAGGATGAATCCTGCGGAAGACACCGCGTTTCACCAGCTTCAGCATGACGATGACCCGGATAATCTTCAGGGAGCCGGAGGTGGATGCAGAACAGCCGCCTACAATCATCAGGAAGAAGAGAACTACCTGCGCGAAAGCAGGCCAGTTCATATAGTCACACACATAATAGCCGGATGTGGACACCATGGAAACCACCTGACACAGACTGTCTTTCACTGCCTGCCACAGGCTGGAATAGGTTCCGGTGGTCTTCAGGACAACCGCAATGACAAGAGATGCAACCGCTATAATGGCCAGGAAAGCCCTTGCCTCCATATTTTTCAGCGCATCCCGCCACCGTCCTTTCAGAATCATGTAGTAAATCAGGTAGCTCATGGTGGAGAGAACTGTGAAGGCCATGATGACGAAACGGACATAGGTGCTCTGAAAATAGACCGCATTGGCGTCGGTGATGATGAGGCCGGCGGTACTGATGCTGCTCAGGGTCGCGCAGAGTGCATTGAAGATATCCATCGGACCGATGGCCAGAAGGAGAAACTCTGCAACGGTGAAGAACAGGTAGATGCCGTAGAGATACTTGGCCGCTTCACTGATCTTCATGCCCAGCCGTTCAAAGGCCGGCCCCGGGGATTCTGCTGACATGACAAACTGACCGCTGATTCCCAGCATCGGAAAGATGGAAAGAACCAGAATCAGAATCCCCATGCCGCCCAGCCAGTGGCAGATGGCCCGCCAGAGCTGCAGTGCCATCGGCAGCAGATTGGGATCCAGCGCAGTACAGCCTGTGGTGGTGAATCCGGCAACGGACTCGAAGAAGGATCCCATCAGTGTGAATCCGCAGCCGCTGAAATAAAACGGCATCATACCGATGATGGAACAGTAGATCCAGCTCAGACAGGCGATCAGAAAAGCTTCGTGAAGCTTCAGCCGGATTTTATTAAATTTTAACTGGGTCATAATGACGAAGCCGATGCAGATGCAGAACAGGCTTACCGGAAACAGGGCTCTGGCAGCATTCCATTCTTCATAGACCATGGCCGTCAGAACACATGGCAGCATGGACAATCCCTCGATAAGGGTCAAAAGCCCGGTGACTTTCACTATGACAGGATAGTTCAGATGCATAGATATACTCCCGAAATATATAATCAGCACTTATTGGCGTTCCAGTAATGTTTGGAGAACAGAACCAGCATGGTAAACAGCTCCAGTCTGCCGAACAGCATCAGGAAAGAGCATACCAGCTTGGAAAAGTCCGACATTACGGAAAAGTTCATGGATGGACCGAAGGTACCAAATCCCGGTCCGATATTTCCAAGACATGTGGCCGCTGCCGAAAAGCTGGACATGAAGTCGAAGCCGTTCAGTGAAATCAGCAGGAAGCCGCAGGCCATAATGAGCAGATAGGTAAAAATGAAATTAGTGATGTGAATCACCACGTCGTTATTCAGTTCACGGCGGTTCAGGGTCACGTGGGCAATCCTGCGCGGATGAAGCTTGATGGAAATGCCGCGGCGTACCAGTTTCATGGCAACCAGAACCCGCACGCATTTGACACCGCCTCCGGTGGAGGAGGAACAGCCGCCGACGAAAAACAGGGTGAAAATCAGCATTCTGCCGAAGGTCGGCCAGGTATCGAAGTCGTTGGTCATGTAACCGGTAGTAGTAAGGACGGAAACCACCTGAAATACGGTATCCCGCAGTGTTTCTCCAATGGCGGCAAATCCGCCGAAGAAACTGCGGCACAGAAAGATTACCGTACTGAATCCGACCACAATCGATGCATAAAACCGGAACTCCTCATCCCGATACAGGCAGGAAAGTCCGCCTTTTCCTGTCAGGTAATACAGGTTGAAATTCACACCGGACAGGAACATAAAAATGGTGATGACCCATTCCACATAAGCGCTGCCGAAGTGGCCGACGCTGTCGTTATAGCAGGAAAACCCGCCGGTTCCCACGGTACCGAAAGTGTGCACCAGGGCATCATACCAGCTGAGTCCGCCGAAGACCAGCAGAAGGGTTTCGATGATGGTCATGCCGATATAGATCAGATACAGATCCTTGGCCGTATCTGAAAATTTCGCTGT
>JAQXSU010000092.1 GCA_029219125.1 Bacillota bacterium | reverse complement strand
GAAGACGGAATTCCGCGGTGTAAGGTCTGCGGCGGCATCGTGAAGCCGGATGTGGTGCTGTATGAAGAGGCACTGGATGAGGACTGCATCAACGGGGCGGTGGAAGCCATTGCAGCTGCCGACACCCTGATCATCGGCGGCACATCTCTGGTAGTTTACCCGGCGGCTGGTTTGATCCGCTATTTCCGGGGTAAGAATTTAGTGTTAATCAATAAATCCGTGACGCCATACGACGATAAGGCGGATCTGGTGATTCACGATGCAATCGGAAAGGTAATGGAATATTAGATGAATATACTTATTGCAAATGATGACGGCATTCAGGCAGAGGGCATCCGTGCTCTGGCGGAGGCCCTCGCAGAAAAAGGAAATGTATATGTAGTTGCACCGGACACCCAGCGCAGTGCCAGCAGCCATGCCCTCAGCATCCACGGCCAGATGCGGGCTGAGGAGGTACCTGATTTTCCGGGCGCCAGACAGGCGTGGAAACTTTCGGGAACTCCGGCAGACTGCGTGAAGCTGGGACTGGAGATTTTGCGAAGAAAGGGAATTGAGACAGACATCGTCTATGCCGGCATCAATCACGGCGCCAACCTGGGCACCGATACCATGTATTCCGGAACGGTTTCCGCAGCGGCGGAGGGAATGTTTGCAGGCTATCCTGCTGTGGCGGTTTCCGTCTGCAGCCACTTCCCGAAACATTTTGAGGCTGCCTGCAGCCTGGCGGTGAAAGCCTTCGACCATGCCATGGAAACAGCGGGAAAGGGATATCTGATCAGCATCAACACACCGAACCTGCCGCAGGAAGAAATCAAAGGGGTGCGGACGGCCCGGCTGGGACAGATGACCTATGATGAATGGTTCGAAGAGGAGGCAGAAATGTGCTTTCGCTATGTGGGAGAGCCGGTGAAGCGAACCGACCATGACGAAGATATTGATGTACGCCTGATCGAAGAAGGCTGGGCGACCATCTCCACCATAAAATATGATCTGAACGACTATGACGCACTGAAGCAGGCAGAGAACTGGGGGATTACATTATGATGACAAAGAGACTGAAGAAGAATGATGCGATGCTGGTGGTGATTGACTTCCAGGAGAAGCTGATGCCGGCCATGTATGACAGAAACGACGTGGAGGAGAAGACCGCCCGGATGATTCGCGGTGCGAAGGCGCTGGGACTGCCGGTGGTGGTGACCCAGCAGTACACCCGAGGACTGGGTGAGACCGTACCGGTGGTAGCGGAAGCCCTGGGAGAATATGACCCGATCGATAAAGTGACATTCAGCTGCTGCGGAAATGAGGAATTCCTTGCAGCCGTAAACAAGGCGAAAGAAGATGGAAGAACTTCCGTAATTATCACCGGCTGTGAGACGCATATCTGTGTGGAGCAGACCGCGCTGGACTTGCTGGAGATGGGATTTGACGTATTCCTTGCGGCAGACTGTGTACAGTCCCGCACCAGAGAAAACCGTGAGATCTCCCTGCGGCGCATGGAGAAGGCCGGCATTGTTGTCAGCAGCTATGAAAGCATGCTGTATGACATGCTGGAAAGTGCGAAAGCACCGGAATTCAAGGCAATTTCCGCCATCGTAAAATAGGAAAGAAGACAGCATGATTTTTGAGAGAGACTTTAAAGAACTGACAGAAGAAGACGCGGCACTGCTGGATGCGTATTTCGATGGTTACGATTATCAGGCATCCAGCCATACCTTGATTGCCAACTATATCTGGAGAGATACCCATAAGATCACGTGGCAGGTCATCGGAGACTACCTGTGTGTCGCCGGGCTGGGCACGCTGGAAACCGAAGAGGAAGAGTATTTCATGTCCTTTCCTCTGACCAGAACAGGAACCTATGAGAAGGACAAGCTGCGGGAAACCATAGATACAGCGAAGAAGATTTTCGAGAGCAAGGGAAAGCGATTTGAAATCTCCCTGATTCCGGCATCCCTGGCACCCCTGCTGAAGGAGATTTACGGCAGCCAGGTGGAACTGACCCACGACCGGGATGACGATGACTATATCTATCTGCGGGAGGACCTGGTAAATCTCTCCGGAAGGAAACTGCACCAGAAGAAGAACCATCTGAATTATTTCCGGCGGACCTATGACTATACTTATGAAGAAATCACGCCGGAGACGGCCCGGGAGGTTCTGGATTTCCTGGAGCGGATTAACCATCAGAAGCTGCTGGAAATGCCGGAGGAATGGAAGACTATTCTGGAACTGGAGACGCGGGCCATCGAAGAGCTTCTGAGCCTGCTGCATACCGGAAGGCTGCTTTCGGGTGTGATCCGCATCGATGGTCAGATTGAGGCGGTGACCATCGGGGAATTCGCCAGAACAAACAGTCATGAATCGGTGCTGGTCCACGTGGAAAAGGCCAACCCGGCGTTTCGCGGCATATATCAGGCCATCAATCACGATTTCTGCTGCCATCTCCCGGAAGATGTGGTTTATGTCAACCGGGAAGAGGACATGGGTATGGAAAACCTGCGGCAGACCAAGCTGTCCTATAAGCCGGTGAAGCTGGCAGAAAAGTATGAGGCGGCTTTCGTTAAATAAACTACTATTGTCGTAAGGGTTGCCTTTTTCGGTAAATATGGTAAAATAAATTTGTATGAAAAAAAAGACAAAGGGAATTGTTATTTTTTTAACTATTATCCCTTGCTTTTTTGTGGTTCCTGTGTTTTAATGGAACTACGAATTGGGTTCGACAACTTATAACTTACGATTTAAGGAGGATACATAAACATGAGAGAAGTTGTTATTGTCAGCGCAGCAAGAACACCGATGGGAAGCTTTGGCGGTTCCTTAAAGGGAATCCCTACCAGAAAACTGGGCGCTATCGCAATCAAGGAAGCTGTAAAGAGAGCCGGAATTACGGGTGAACAGGTAGACGAAGTCATCATGGGTGCTGTACTGCAGGGCGGTCTGGGCCAGAACGTGGCAAGACAGATGACCTTAGATGCAGGTCTGCCAATCGAAACACCGGCAATGACGATCAATAAGGTTTGCGGTTCCGGTCTGAGAGCTGTTGAACTGGCTGCACAGATCATCAAAGCAGGCGATGCTGATATCGTTGTAGCAGGCGGTGCAGAAAACATGTCCGCAACTGCTTACGCTATGCCGGCTGCAAGATGGGGTGCAAGAATGAATAACACCCAGATGGTAGACATGATGGTTAACGATGGTCTGTGGGATGCATTCAACGGTTACCACATGGGTATCACCGCTGAAAACGTAGCAGAACAGTGGGGTATCACCAGAGAAGAACTGGATGAATTCTCCGTAATCTCCCAGAACAGAGCAGAAGCTGCCATCAAGGCTGGTAAGTTCAAGGATGAAATCGTTCCGGTAGAAATTCCGCAGAAGAAGGGCGATCCGATCATCTTCGATACCGACGAATTCCCTAAGTTCGGCACCACCATCGATAAGGTTGCCAAGCTGAAACCGGCATTCAAGAAGGACGGTATCGTAACAGCTGCCAACGCTTCCGGTATCAATGATGCTGGTGCTGCTGTAGTAGTAATGGCAAAAGAAAAGGCTGAAGAACTGGGCATTAAGCCGCTGGTTACCATCAAGTCCTATGCTTCCGCAGGCGTAGATCCTTCCATCATGGGCGTAGGTCCTGTTCCTGCTTCCGAAAAGGCTCTGAAGAAGGCCGGCCTGACCATCAAGGATATCGACCTGGTAGAAGCAAACGAAGCATTCGCTGCACAGTCCCTGGCTGTAAGAAAAGACCTGGGTCTGGATCCGGAAAAGACCAACGTAAACGGCGGAGCAATCGCTCTGGGTCACCCAATCGGCGCTTCCGGCTGCAGAATCCTGATTTCCCTGATCTATGAAATGCTGAGAAGAGACGATGCCAAGACTGGTCTGGCTACTCTGTGCATCGGCGGCGGTATGGGTACTGCACTGATCGTGGAAAAATAAAAACTGACTTCACACAAACAGAAGTAATATAAGTATCTGAGGAGCTGCCGGTTTCCGGCAGCTCTTTTGAAATCACGAACATAAAATGCAAAAGGGGAAGCATAACATGACGGAAGAGAAGAAGCAGGAAAAACGGACGAAACAGGAAAAAAAGCAGGAAAAGAAGCAGCAGCGTCAGGCCCGCCGCCAGGAGGAAGCGCAGTACCGCATTGTGGGTAACCGGAAGCGGATGGCCATGATCTATACGGTGCTGCGATTTACGGTGATTGCAGTGATGGTGGCACAGTTTTTCAACGGGGATTATCAGAACGTGTTCCTCTGCGTGCTGACACTGCTGCTGTTTCTCATGCCGTCTCTCATTGAGCGGAAGCTGAAGGTGGATCTGCCCGACACCCTGGAAGTGATCATTCTGCTCTTTATTTTCTCCGCAGAAATTCTGGGAGAGATCCGGGCCTATTATGTCCAGTTCCACCACTGGGATACGCTGCTTCACACCATGAATGGCTTTCTCTGCGCTGCCATCGGCTTCTCTCTGGTAGACCTGCTGAATCGGTCGCAGCGTTTTACCTTCCGTCTGTCCCCGCTGTTCGTTTCTCTGACCGCCTTCTGTTTCTCTATGACCGTAGGCGTGCTGTGGGAATTCTTCGAATGCTTTATGGACCGGGTCTTTCTCATGGACATGCAGAAGGATACGGTGCTGACATCTATCTCTTCCGTGATGCTGGATCCGGATCAGGCCAATCATCCGGTGATTCTGCGGCATATCGCCGATACCATTGTGGTCTTCGAGGACGGCAGCCAGCAGGCACTGGGCGTAGGCGGCTATCTGGATGTGGGGATTTATGACACCATGAAGGACCTTTTCGTCAACTTTATCGGCGCAGTGGTCTTTTCGGTGGTGGGATTCTTCTATGTGAAGGAGCGGGGAAAGGGACGGTTCGCCCGTCGGTTCATTCCTTCGGTCCAGGATCTCAACGGAAACGGTATTCCGGACGAGCTGGAGGAGGATATGACTGAAGCTGACTCATAATTGAATCGACAAAATCCGTTCTCCCGACGCTTTCGGTTCGCCGCAGTGCCAAATTGTGCAGAATTTTGGAAGATTATGTCGGAATATGTATGGATGTGTAAAATATAAACGGAAAACAGCCCATCTGGTGCTGTTTTTTTCTTTTGGCACGGGACTTGCTTTAGTAGAATAGCGTGAGAATACTTTAATAGTTGAAAGGAGTAAAGACTACGTGGAGTTATTATTGAATCCAATTGTGATCGGCGTAGCTGCACTGATTATTTTTTGTCTGCTGAAAGTAAACGTACTGCTTTCTCTGCTGATTTCTGCCATGGTCGCTGGGGTGAGCGCCGGCATGTCCTTCGGAGATACCATCAATACGCTGATTTCCGGCATGGGCGGAAATGCGCAGACTGCACTGAGCTATATCTTACTTGGCATTTTGGCCGCAGGAATGGCCTATACAGGGATTACGGAGATTTTGTCCCTGAAAATATCCCATGTGATCGGAAAGCGGAAACTGGTACTGCTGGTGGTACTGACCCTGATTGCCTGCTGCTCTCAGAATCTGATTCCGGTTCATATCGCGTTCATTCCGATCCTGATCCCTGCTTTGCTGCCGCTGATGAATGAAATGAATCTGGATCGACGCGGTGCAGCCTGCGCGCTGGCCTTCGGTCTGAAAGCACCTTATATCGCCCTGCCCTTCGGGTTCGGTTGGATCTTCCAGGAACTGATTTCGGATAACCTGGCCGCAAACGGCATGGAAATCGAAGTGGGCAAAGTATGGAAATACACCTGGCCGCTGGGTGCAGCCATGATCATCGGTCTGGCCATTGCTTTGTTTGTTTTCCGTAAGCCTCGCCATTATGAGAATCTGGAAATCGCAGGTGCCCATAACCATGACACAGCCCAGGCGGCGAATCTGAAAATGCAGCCGGCGCACTGGGTGACGCTGGTGGCCGCAGTGGGCACGCTGGTGATCAATCTGCTGACAGACTCCCTGCCGCTGGGGGCTCTGGCCGGCATTCTGATCATGGTGATATTCGGTGCCATCAAGCTGAGGGATCTGGATACGGTGATCGCAAACGGACTGTCCATCATGGGCCTGATTGCATTCGTCATGCTGGTGGCTGCCGGTTATGCCAATGTAATGAATACCACCGGTGCGGTGGAAGAGCTGGTACAGATTTCCCTCGGCTTCATGGGCGGTAGCAAGCTGCTGGCCGCCGTCATGATGATGCTCATCGGTCTGATCATCACGCTGGGCATCGGGACTTCTTTCGGAACCATTCCGGTTCTGGCCGTGCTCTATGTGCCGCTTTGTGCGGAAATGGGCTTCTCTGTAGGCGGAACGGTGATGCTGATTGCGGCAGCTGCAGCGCTGGGCGATGCAGGCTCTCCTGCTTCCGATACCACCCTGGGGCCGACCGCCGGCCTCAATGCCGACGGCCAGCACAGCCACATCTGGGATACCTGTGTACCGACTGCGGTCTGCTATAACGTGCCCCTGGCAGTGTGCGCAGTGATTGTGAGCCAGTTTATTTAACATTAAACCATAGAATCCGAATTTACAGAAGAATTCGCATGAGAAATGCTGTCTGATTGCTGAAGAAAAGTCAATCAGACGGCATTTTTTGTGATGTGAGTGAGAATACTATCCAGATCTGCAATGTCGAAAATAAGAATAATACGTCGAAGAAGGGCAGAAAATAAAGCAAAATTCACTTCCTGATTGTACTGAAAGCAACGCCTGATTTTAGTATAATATATATGGAATATATACGAACTAAAAATAGTTGCAAATAATCAAAAAAGATAGTATAGTAAAGGAGAATGAATTTTGAGTACAAAGGAAAAACTGATAAAACGTCTAACAAGCTGTCCGAAAGACTTTACTTTTTCGGAACTGGAAACGCTTCTTGGCTTGCCGACTTACCACCGGACGGAAAAGGGAAGAACCAGTGGTTCACGTGTGATGTTTGTCAGCGAGCACCACTGTCCAATTTTGCTGCATAAGCCGCATGGCAGAAAAGAACTGCTTGAATATCAGGTGAAACAGATTATTGATGTATTACGAGGGGAGGGATTGCTGTGAAAAATACAATGCAACATAAAGGCTATATTGGAAGTGTGGAATTTTCTCAGGAAGATGGGGTGTTTTTCGGAAAAGTAATGGGAATTCGAGCATTGATCTCCTATGAAGGAACCAATGCACAGGAGCTTGTTTCAAACTTTTATCATGCAGTAGACGATTATCTGGAACTGTGTTCGAAAGAAGGCATCAAACCGGAGATGGCATATAAGGGGAGTTTCAACGTGAGAATATCTCCGGAACTTCACAAGCAGGCAGTTCTCTGTGCTGTATCACAGGAAATAACATTGAACCGCTTCGTAGAAATGGCATTACAGAAAAGTATAGCCGGTCTGCACTAGCGGAATGCAGTACATGACCGGCTAATTCTACGGAATTTCAAAACAGGGGGCTTGTTTAGGCTTACAGACCCAGGTCTTCGCCCACCAGGATCACCTTGATCCGCTTCGGTGGATTGCAGCGGCGGGTCAGCAGCAGCTGGTTGCAGATGCAGTCCGGGCTGTTGCAGTCAGCGCAGGCTCCGGTGACGGCGCAAGGGGTTTTCTTGCCGGTGAAGCGGGCCATGTTTTCCGGACTGGCGGTACTGCGGGCACGGGTCCAGGCATCGTCCGCCGTTGGAACCACCTTATTCATGCCGGCCACCACCAGCACGTTTTCCGGGCCGTAAACCAGGGCGGCCACACGGTTTCCGATGCCGTCGATATTCACCAGCTGTCCGTCTTCGCTGACTGCGTTGCTGCTCATGAGGAACCAGTCGCCGGAGAGGGCCTGGTGTTCGATCTGTTTCCTTTCTTCCGGGTTTGCGGCCAGATCCCGGTCAAACATCCGGTTCCCTCTGGCACGGAGTGCCTCCTTTAATCCCAGGGCATTGATGGTCAGAGACCCGCCGTAACCCACCGACGCATCGGAAGGGATGAGAGTGAGGATTTTGTTCAGGGCGGCATCGGCGTCCTCGCAGTACCAGGCATCGAAATTTCTCTTTATCAGGGCTTCCGCTACCTTCGGTCCCAGCCGTCCGTAGCGGATTTTTTTAATCTCGTTCATTGTTTTTTCCTCCACCTTTCACAATCTTTCAATTGTCTTATGATAGTTTTATGATAACATTATAGTAAATTGAACGGGTTTTGGCAAGGCGAATACTTGCGCCGGACGGCAGGAAATGGTAAAATGGTAGAAATACAAGGGGGTAAACGATGAGTGAAGTGATTCGGGTGCTGCTGACCTGCCTGGCTGCGATTTTCGCCGGGGTGATTCTGGGAAACGGCGCCGTATATTTTTTTAACCGCCTGCCGGGAGGATGGCTCTGTGACTACGGGCAGGAACCGGACGAGGAACTGCTCCATCCCACGGTCCAGAGACTTCGCAGCACGCCCTGGAAGTATGTGTTCAGCGGGCTGTTTGTTGTGATGGCCGTGTGGCTTGCCATGCGTGATCCGGTTTACGGAGTTGCGGCCCTGGCGGCGGTTTGGCTGCTGTTGGAGATGGCCATTGCGGACATTAAATATCGGATCGTGCCGGATCAGCTGGTGCTGCTTCTGGTGATCTGCGGCTGCGGATTCATCCCGTTCCATGAGGGAGGCCCCCTTTCAGGACTGTGGGGCGCGCTTGTCGGCTTCGGCGTCATGCTGCTGATCGGCATTCTGGGAAAGCTGATCTACAGAAAGGATACCCTTGGAGGCGGGGACATCAAGCTTTTCGGGGCACTGGGGCTATGCTGCGGCCTGGACGGAATTATCGCCGTGTTTATTCTGACCACTCTGCTGAGTGCGGGCCATCTGGTATATCTTCTGGTGCGGCACAGGGTGAAACGTACGGATCAGCAGCCCATGGTGCCGTATATTGCGCTGGCCGCAGGAATTTATCTGGTACTTTTGCACGAAATACGGTATAATATAATGATACCACTTTGATTTGAAGTATAGTTTTATGAAAGTTTCAGGAGGATTTTTATATATGATTACAAGCAAGCAGAGAAGTTATCTCCGTTCCCTGGCACATAATATCGATCCGCTGGTATACATCGGCAAGCAGGGGATTACGGAGAATGTCATAAAGGAACTGGACAACTGTCTGGAAAACCGGGAACTGGTGAAGGTGAAGCTGCAGGAAGGCTGCGAGCTGGAGCCGAAGCAGACCGCAAACGACATGGCTGCGGAGCTCTCCGCGGAGTTTGTACAGGCCATCGGCAGGAAGTTCACGCTATACCGGCAGTCATCGGATCCGGAAAAGCGGCAGATTGTACTGCCGCGGAAGTAGTCCGGCTTGCGGAAAGCTGAGGACGATGGAAGGCGGCTGAGGACGGCGAAATGGAGCGGAATTTTTTGCTGAAAATCGAATATGACGGCAGCGGATTTTCCGGATGGCAGCGGCAGCCCGAAGTCAGGACGGTGCAGGGAGAACTGGAAGCGGCACTGAGCCAGGTCATGGGCAAACCGGTACAGATTCATGGTACCAGCCGGACCGATGCAGGGGTACATGCCCTGGGCCAGCAGGCATCCTTTTCGGGCGAATTCGGGATCCCCACGGAGCGGATTGCCCAGGCGGTCAACAACCGTCTGGCAGGAAAGGGCGGCGGAATCGGCAAAATCGGCCGGGTAGGCGATGTGCGCATTCTTTCGGTCTGTGAGATGCCGGCGGAGTTTCACGCCAGATTCTCCTCTTTGGGAAAGCGGTATCGCTATCTCATCGGAAACAGTCCGGAAACGGATATTTTCCGGAGAAAGTACTGCTATCAGGTGCAGGAACCGCTGGATGAAGCTGCCATGCAGAAGGCTGCGGAGTTTCTGGTTGGAACCCATGATTTCGCCTGTTTTCAGGCTTCGGGAAGCACACCGAGGGAAACCACGGTGCGGACCATCTATTCGCTGACGGTGAACCGGCAGGGGCAGGATATTGTTCTGGAGGTGACCGGAGACGGTTTCCTATATAATATGGTAAGAATCATAACAGGAACTCTGGTGGAGGTTGGACTGGGCAGAAGAAGGCCGGAAGAAATGACCGGCATTCTGGAAAGCTGCGACAGACAGAAGGCAGGCCATACAGCGCCGCCGGAGGGACTCTATCTGGCAGAAGTGTTTTTTGATGAGGATGCAGTCCGCTCAGCCCGGGAAGAGGGCATGGACTGCCGGGACAAGGAGAAGAAACGATGAACAGACCGAGCTGGGATGAATATTTTATGGAAATGGCAGAACTGACCGCACAGCGTTCCACCTGCATGCGTCGTCATGTGGGGGCGGTGATTGTAAAAGACAGACGGGCTATCGCCACCGGGTACAACGGGGCGCCGCGGGGGCTTTCCCACTGTGAAGAAAACGGAGGCTGTCTGCGGCAGAAGCTGAACATCCCGTCGGGCCAGCGTCAGGAACTGTGCCGGGCCCTTCATGCGGAGCAGAACGCCATTATCCAGGCTGCGTCTATGGGACATGCCATTGAAGGCGGAACCATTTACATCACACACCAGCCCTGCGTGGTCTGTGCGAAAATGATCATCAATGCAGGCATTCAGCGCATCGTGGTCCGGGAGGGGTATCCGGACGAGCTTTCTCTGGAAATCCTGGAGGAAGCGGGTCTGAAGGTGGAGCGGCTGGAAAAGAACGCATAAAGAAACAGTGTAAGGGGAAACGATGAACAGACTAATATACGATGAATTATGGATCATATTCATTCTGGCACTTTTTATTTCCATGGCATTTACGCCGATTGCCATCAAGGTGGCCTATCGGATCGGTGCCATCGATGTGCCGAAGGACGGGAGAAGGATGCATACACGCGCCATGCCGCGGTTTGGCGGAATGGCCATCTTTATCGGAACCATGGGCTCCATGGTAGCCTTCCTTTCTTTCGACCGACAGATTGTGGGCGTGATGATCGGAGGCACGCTGATGTATCTTCTGGGTATCATCGACGATCTGAAAAATCTCCCGGCAAAGCTGAAATTCCTGGTGCAGATCGGTATCGCAGCACTGATGTATGGCTGGGGACTCCGCATTGAATTTCTGACCAATTTCTTCGGGGAAGGCAATGTGGCATTTGCAGCACCGGTCAGTGTTTTTCTGACGATTCTCTGGATCGTAGGCATCACCAACACGGTGAACCTGATCGACGGCCTGGACGGCTTGGCAGCGGGGACATCGGCGATTTCAGCACTTTGCCTTGCCTATGTGGCATATATTTTCGGACAGTATATTCCGGCAGCTGCCATGCTGGCGCTGGCAGGCGGCATCCTGGGATTTCTGCCGTTTAATTTCTACCCTGCGAAAGTCTTCATGGGTGACGGCGGCTCCCTGTTTCTGGGATTCATGCTGTCCACATTATCCATCGTGGGCCTGACGAAGGGCGCAGCGGTGATTGCGACATCTGTGCCGATTTTCGTGCTGGGGCTGCCGATCTTCGATACCGCCTTCGCCATCTTCCGGCGTCTGATCAATAAGCGTCCGATCATGGAGGCCGACAAAGGCCATCTTCACCACCGTCTCATGAACCTGGGCTACGGGCAGCGCCGTGCCACCCTGATGCTGTACTGCGTCAGTGCAATTATGGGCGTGGCTGCGGTGATGTTCAGCAGAAACCTCAATGTGGAGGGATTCGGTCTGGTGGCTGTGGCAGCGCTGCAGATCTACATTTTCCTCACCGACCCGAATCATGTGCTGCCGCAGATCCGGCAGGAGCAGGAGGAAAAAGCCAGAGCCATTGAGGCAGCGGCAGGGCTGACACCGGAATCGGAACAACCGGAGCAATAACAAAACCAAAGAAAGAGAAGCAATGAACGAAAAGCAGCTGATTATGGGAATTGTGGCACATGTGGATGCCGGCAAAACCACCTTATCGGAAAGCATTCTATACCTGACCGGAGCGATTCGGAAATTGGGCCGTGTGGATCACCAGACGGCCTTTTTGGATACGGATAAAATCGAACAGACCCGGGGAATCACGGTCTTCTCCAAGGAGGCCCGGTTTCCGCTGGGAAATCTGCAGGTGACCCTTCTGGATACGCCGGGGCATGTGGACTTCAGCGGTGAGATGGAGCGGACGCTGCAGGTGCTGGACTGTGCAATCCTGGTCATCAGCGGGGCCGACGGCGTGCAGAGCCATACGGTGACCCTCTGGAAGCTACTGGACACTTACGGGATTCCCGTTTTTCTGTTTGTGAACAAAATGGATCAGCCCGGCACAGATCGGGATGCCTTGCTTTCGTCTCTGTCGGAGCATCTTGGGGAAGGATGCATTCTGTTTGAGGATGGGAAGCCGTCTTCGGATGGGCTGGAGAATCTGGCCATGTGCAGTGAGGAACTGATGGAAGAGTATCTGGAAAAAGGCAGCGTGGAAGAAGCGTCGGCGCGGCGTGCCATCGCAGAAAGGAAGGTGTTTCCTGTCTGCTTCGGATCCGCATTGAAACTGGAGGGCGTGGAGTCTCTGCTGAAGACTTTGGAGAACTATGCTCCTGTGTCGGAGTATCCGGAAACCTTCGGTGCCAGGGTATATAAGATCACCCGGGACAAGCAGGGGAAACGGCAGACCCATATGAAGATTACCGGCGGAACCCTGAAAACCCGTGACCTGCTTCATGGTACGGATCTGAAAGGAGAATCCTGGGAGGAAAAAGCCGATCAACTCCGCCTGTATGCCGGGGACAGCTTTCAGATGATTCCGGAAGCAGAAGCCGGCACGGTCTGTGCGGTGACGGGACTTTCCCATACCTGGGCAGGAGAAGGACTGGGCTTCGAGACGGAATCGGTTCATCCGCCCATGCTGGAGCCGGCATTCAGCTATCGGATGATCCTGCCGGAAGAGGCAGATCCGGCCCTGACTCTGCAGAAACTGCGTCAGCTGGAGGAGGAAGAACCCCTGCTGCACCTGGTATGGAAGGAAGCCCTGCAGGAAATTCACGTGGAGGTCATGGGAGACCTGGGGCTGGAGATTTTGCAGAGTCTGATCAAACGAAGATTCGACCTGGACGTTTCTTTCGGGGCGGGAAGCCTGATCTATAAAGAAACCATTTCAGCACCGGTCATCGGCATCGGCCACTTTGAGCCCCTTCGCCATTACGCAGAGGTGCAGCTTCTTCTGGAGCCGGGTGAGCCGGGGAGCGGACTGGTTTTTGATTCGCTGTGCAGCGAGGACAAGCTGGACCGGAACTGGCAGCGGCTGATCCTGACCCATCTGCAGGAGAAAAATCATCCGGGGGTGCTGACGGGCAGCACCGTGACGGATCTGAAGATTACCATTCTGGGCGGCCGGGCCCATCTGAAGCATACAGAGGGAGGAGACTTCCGTCAGGCAACCTATCGTGCCATCCGGCAGGGACTGCGAAAGGCGCAGTCGGCAGGAAATGCCGTGCTGCTGGAACCGGTCTGCAGTGTTCGACTGGAAGTGCCGACGGAGCATGTGGGCAGAGCCATGTCGGATCTGCAGAGAATGGGAGCGGAGTCCCGATTGCAGGAGAGCAGCGGCGCAGGAAACGGCAGAACCGGCGGGAAAGCCATGGCAGTCCTCACCGGAAGAGGACCTGCAGCCACGCTGAAAGAGTATGCCCGGGATGTGGCAGCTTATACCAGGGGTCTGGGCAGGTTCCTGCCCTCCATGGATGGGTATGGCCCGTGTCATAATTCCGAAGAGGTGATTGGACTGGCCGGATACCGGCCGGAAGGGGATCTGGAGAATCCCACCGGTTCGGTGTTCTGCGAACATGGTGCGGCAGTCTATGTTCCATGTGAAGTAGTTGATGGAGGGGCCCATGTGGACAGCGGATACCGGGTGGACGGGGTAGGACGTCTGGTAAAAAGCGGTGTTGCCGGCGGTGAAAACAGAGGATCCGGAAAGAAGGAGAAGGGTCTCGGCGCCATTTCCGCCAGCGAAAAGGAACTGGAGGAGATCTTTCTCCGAACCTACGGCAAG